>CAJMDR010000028.1 GCA_905212215.1 uncultured Porphyromonadaceae bacterium | reverse complement strand
CTCAGTCACATAGCCCGCTATGCTCCATCGCCTGCAAGACAAAATCCCCTCGACAGGAACGACCCAAAATTCACTTTTATTTTAAACAACCTCTAATTTTCCAATATTGCTTCACGGTAGTTCAAGATGCCGAAGGTCAAAGCTTCTATGTTCATGTAATAACAGCACATGGGGCGTATCGATTGCGAAAGCGGCTGCGCCGGAATTTGACGCAGCCGCTTTATGGAGATATCTTGTTTATTTCGAATTATACCGGGATGTTATTTGGTCACGAGACCACGGAGGCGGAGGAGTGCCTTCGGGTCGGGGTTGTGGCCACGGAAACGCTTGAAGAGCACG
Source organism: uncultured Porphyromonadaceae bacterium (assembly GCA_905212215.1). Lineage (GTDB taxonomy): Bacteria > Bacteroidota > Bacteroidia > Bacteroidales > Muribaculaceae > Lepagella. The sequence goes on along the minus strand of CAJMDR010000028.1, from coordinate 13,004 downwards.
GAAGGATCCTCGGTGTCGCCTGCCTCAAGAATGTTCTTCTTGTATGAAGCGGCGGTCTTGGGGTCGAAGATACCTTTTTCCTCGAAGAGTTCCCATCCATCGGCTTCGAGTACCTGTGCCCAGAGGTATGTGTAGTAACCTGCTGCATAGCCGTCATCGCCGAAGATGTGCTTGAAGTATGGCGAACGGTAGCGGTAAGTGATTTCCTCGGGGAGACCGATCTTCTCAGCTACGGCAGCCTCGAACTCAGGCACATTCACATTGTCGCCGTTGTTGCGACCCCAGTTCATGTCGAGGAGAGCTGCGGCGGCGAGTTCGGTGGTGACGAATCCCTGATTGAACTTGGAAGCAGCCTGCATCTTTGCGATCAGAGAGTCGGGCATAGCCTCGCCGGTTTTGTAATGCTTGGCATAGACCTTTAGCACCTCGGGATGAGTAGCCCAATGTTCGTTGATCTGAGAAGCGAGTTCCACATAGTCGCGGTCCACGTTGGTGCCGGCTATTGAGCGATAGGGAGCGGTGGTGAGCATTCCCTGAAGGGCATGACCGAATTCATGGAAAGTAGTCTCCACCTCGTCAAGGGTCAAGAGCGAGGGGGTGTCGCCCGAAGGAGGAGTGAAGTTGCCTACATTATAGACAATGGGACGACGGTATTTTCCATCCTCGTAGATTCCGGCACCCTGGAGCTGTTCCATCCATGCACCCTGACGTTTTGTGGCGCGGGGGAAATAGTCGCACATCCAGACGGCGATATGCTTGCCTGTCTTGGCGTCCTGCACATCATAAACCTTCACCTGGTCCATGTATTTGGGAGCGTCGGGCATCTCCACCATCTTGATGCCGTAGAGCTTCTCGGCGGCATAGAAGAGTCCGTTGAGCACATTGTTCACCTCGAAATAAGGACGCAGTTCTGCCTCGGAGAGGTTGAATTTCTGCTTCTTAACCTTCTCGGCATAGTAGTAGTAATCCCAGGGAGCGATCTTGAATCCGCCACCATTGGCGTCTACGTATGCCTGCATGTCCTTCACCTCCTCTTTGGAGCGCTGTACGGCAGGCTCGAATACCTGCATGAGCAGATTCTCGGCAGCCTCGGGAGTCTTGGCCATCACACGGCTTGTCATCATCTGTGCGAAGTTGTCGAAGCCCATGAGCTTTGCTTTCTTAGCACGGAGCTTTACAATCTGGGCGATAACCGGACCATTGTCATACTGGCCCTGCGAAGCGAGATGGGTGTAGCCCTTGTACATGGTCTCGCGAAGGCCGCGATTGTCGGCGTACATGAGTACCGGCAGACGGCTGGGAGCATGAAGTGTGAATACCCACAGGCCGGGCAGACCACGCTTGGCAGCCTCTTCCGACGCTACCTTCACCGAAGATTCGGGGAGGCCGGCGAGATCGTTCTTGTCATAGACGGTGATGTAGAAGTTGTTGGTGGCGTTGAGGAGGTTGCGGTTGAACTGTATGAAGAGCTTGGAGAGCTGATCGTTCACAGCCACCAATTCTTTCTTCTTGTCTTCGGGAAGGTTAGCGCCCTGCTCCACGAAAGAGCGGTAGTACTTCTCAATGACACGTTTCTGCACCGGGGTGAGCTTGCGGCCTTTGTCGTTGCGGGTATCGTAAACCTGCTTGATGCGCTGGAAGAGGAGGTCGTTGAGATAGAGTTTGTTGCGGCTGTCGTTGAGCATGGGGATAGCCTGATCCGCCATCTCAGCGAAGACCGGAGTGTTGAGAGCCTCGTTGTAGTGGTAGAACACCCCTGCCACCCTGTCGAGGATGGGCGAAAGGTTCTCCAGCGGCATGATGGTGTTGTCGAAATCGGGCACAGCGCGGTTACGCACTATGTTTGCGATGTTCTGGTCCTGTTCTTCGATACCGGCCTTGATTGCGGGAAGGAAGTCGGAGGTCTTGATATCCTGGAACGGCGGGATGCCGTATTTACCGGGATAAGGTTTCATGAAGGGGTTGTCGGCACCGTTCTGTGCCACGGCAACCGACGGCATGGCGGCCAACAGCAACGCCGATGCCATGGTGAGAAGTCCTTGTCTCAGTTTCATATATGTTGGTTTAGTTTCTGTTTATGCGGGATCAGAGGATATTTCCCTATAATATTAACTCAATTCGGCACAAGATATTATGGCATACTGAAAGGAAATCAGCGCTGCGGATGATAGCTGAACACCGCTTCCACAGGGTAATGGTCGGAGCTTTTCACCTTTCCTGTCTTTACGCTGTGGGGAGTGAGGTCTCCGCGATACAGAATATGGTCAATCTGAAACAGCAGACCATGCGCGTTGTATGTGACCAGCGGGCCGAAGTTTGTCTTTGCTGTAGCATCCTTGAGGTCATCGCCACGCATCAGACGATAAGCATAGGAGCCGGGCACATCGTTGAAGTCGCCGCACACCACCATAGGACCTTGAATGGAGTCTATTACATGACGTATGTTCATGGCAAGATACTGTCTGTCGCGAAGCCCCGTGGAGAGTTTGTCGTAGATGGGCTTGTCGAGTTTCAGGCTGCGTTCCGCCGAGCGCAATCCCCGGATGTTGCTCACCACCTTGCGTTCCTGGTCGGAAAGCATATAGGAAGTGAGATGCACATTAAACACATAAAGTGGCATTCCCGGTAACTCGATTCGGTACATTATACAATCGGAGAAAAGCCACCATGTAATGGGAACCTCCTTAGCCGGATATTTGCTCAGCAGCATGAAGGGGGAATATAATCCTTTGCCGACACGCTTGCCTTGGATGATATAGGGATAGATTTCCTTCAGGGAATCTACCTGAGCTTTCTTCGCCTTGTCATATTCGGGTAGCCCGGAAACCTCCTGCATACAGACAATATCGGGCTGCGTGGAAAGTATGTATCCGAGGGTGCGCGATGGGCCGGTATAGTCGGGATGCTGTATGTCTATCAGTTCATAGACATTGTATGTCATAATGGAAAAGGAGGGTTGCTTCGGCTTGGAGCTGAATCCTACCGGTACCGCCGCCGATGCTACGGGCCAGCAGAGCAACGCTACTACTCCGGCACTGATGGCGGGGAAGAAGCTGTGGCACAACAGCCATACCACTCCTGTCACCACACTGAGGATTAGCAGGTAAGGGAAAGCCAGCACAAAGATGGAGGGCAATACCCAGATGCGGGGCGGGATATAACCACCATAGGCCGACAGCAATGTCACCAGATACAGCAATGCGGTGAGGATCTTCGCCGCTATCTTTAAAACCATGCCTATCATCATCTCTGCATTTAAATTAATTGAACAACAGCGGGTTGCCCGCTATTGTTTTTCCTTATCGCCGCCCAAAGACTGCGAAAGCCTTTGCAGTTCCGCTTTCTCCGCCTTCGACAAGGAATCGAAACCGGAAAGCCTCACCTGGTCAAGGAGTTCGTCGAGGCGCTCCATGTCTCGTCGTCTCCGCTGAAGATCCTTCGCCAGTTTACGGGCCTTTCGTGCCGATGGACGGTGTTGTTTCTTCCGTGAAACACTTCTGTGCCGAAAGATTGAAATACGGGAGAAAACAGGGAGCTGGGAAAAGATTCCGAAGCAAAGTCCGCCGAGGTGTGCCCATAATCCACCACCGCCGGCACCGATGAAGAGCAGCACAACCCCCGCCACTACAATCCATTTGAGCTTTACGTCGCCAATGAGCCAGAGGCGCACCACCATGTTCGGTGAACGCATTCCTGCGGCAGTCATCAGCGCCACCACGGAGGCGGAAGCACCGCAAAGTATGCGAGGGTCATCGCTGAAACATCCGGCAACGAGATAGAAGAGGGCGCCCGTCAGTCCACCTACGATATAAACAAGCCAGATACGCCTTCCCTGCACGCTGAACTCCAGGATGCGTCCGAACATCCACAACCATAACATGTTCATGAGCAGATGCCAGAAACTGTAGTGTACGAACATATAGCTGAGCGGCGTCCAGAAGCGCTTTCGGAGCAGCGGGATGCCGGAAGAAAGCCCGGTGTCGGCGAGCGGCAATCGGGTAATCCAGACGATGATGAACACCGCCACATTGATGATTATCAGCCATGCGGTGGCCGATAATCCGCGCATCCTGTATTTGATATCGCTGTTCAGCAAACTTCAAACGGCATTAATCAGAAAAATCTGTTACCGCGCAGAGTTCCTTGCTTCATCCAGTAAAGGAGCATCGGCAAAGCGAAGAGCATGCCGCCAAGGTGTGCGAAATGCGCCACCGTGCCGCCACCACTGACGCCGAGGAAGAACTCTAACACTGCGTAGCCAATCACCATGTATTTGGCTTTTATAGGTATGGGGATGAAGAAGAGATACAACGGCATGTTCGGGAAAACAAAAGCGAATCCGAGGAGAATGCCGAAGATTGCTCCGGAAGCGCCGAGGCAGACGAGGTTGTTTTTCGTGGCCTCCAGCAGATTCTTCACCTCGACGGGGTCTATTGCGCTCTGTTGCTGCAAGACAGCGTTGAGCTGCGCTACGCTCATGTTGTTCGCCGAGGCGAGATCATGCATCCAGGTGAACTGCCACACTAATTCCTGCACCAAGGCCGCTCCTATGGCGCAGACGAAATAAAATATGAAGAATCGTTTCGAACCCCATACCTGTTCCATGAGCCTGCCGAACATCCACAGGGTGAACATATTGAAACCGATATGGATAATCGAACCTGGGTCGTGGAGGAAGCAATAAGTCACCAACTGAGCCGGGTTGAAGTCGGCGCCACCCCAGAAATGCAATGCCAACCGCCGCAACAGCACGGACTGGAATCCGGGAATAAACTCTACGAGCCAGATCAATATGTTGATAATAAGGAGATTACGTGTCACCGGGGGGATAGCCCTAAGCCACGAGGGTGTGTTTCTGCCTTGCATAGTATGAAATCGAATTTATCCTTGCAGTAAAAACAAAGTTTATTCTGCAAAGGTAAGAATTTTTCGCGGAAGGAAGTCTTAAATTGGGTTAACATTCTTTTTTGAGGGCTGAGTGAACCGGGAGTACTATGAGTTCTATGAGAGCTGAGAGGGCATGAGGGAAGAGGGTTTGGATTTCTCGCGAAAATTTATTAATTTTGCATAGTTAAGGGGAGTCGTAACGGCTTCCGGCAACAGCATTAACAGCAAAATTCCGTCAAACAGCAATATCAACTCCCGACAACGGCAATATACACAACAGCACATGAAGTGGCAAACCCTTATCTGCAGCACCCGGCTTGGACTTGAGCATTATGACACCCCACGCCAGACCCGTAACGACTTTGAGCGCGATTACGACCGTCTTGTGTTTTCGTCGCCTTTCCGTCGTCTGCAGAACAAGACACAGGTATTCCCGCTTCCCGGAAGTATTTTCGTACACAACCGTCTCACGCATAGTTTAGAGGTATCGTCGGTGGGTCGTTCCCTTGCCCGCGAAATTGCCACAGGGTTACTCGAGAGACATGGTGATCATATCTGGTTCCATTCCTGGCCCGATATTGTGGCTGCAGCATGCCTTTGCCATGACATCGGCAACCCTCCTTTCGGACATAGCGGAGAAAAGACAATAGGCTCTTTTTTCAGCGACAACAGCAGTATGCAGGAGATTCTGCGCCCTCAGCTCACTGAACAGCAATGGCGGGATTTAGTGAATTTCGAGGGTAACGCCAACTCATTCAGGCTGCTCACCCATCAGTTCTGCGGGCGCCGTCCGGGAGGACTTGCCATGACCTATTCCACCTTAGCCTCAATAGTGAAATATCCCTACTCCTCACTGTTGGCGGGTGACAAAGGGAAGTTCGGTTTCTTCGCCTCGGAAGAGGAGATCTACCACAAGGTAGCCACCCGGTTGGGCATAGGACAAAATGGCGACGGCAGCTTCATGCGCCATCCCTTAGTGTACATAGTGGAGGCGGCCGATGACATCTGCTATCAGATAATGGACATGGAGGATGCCCATAAGCTAAGGGTACTGGACACAGAGACGGTGAAACAGACCTTGGGACAATTCTTCGATGAGGAGAAAAGAGCTGTCACCCTGCAAAAGCTGAACTTGGTGAGCGACCCCAACGAGCAGATCGCCTTTCTGCGCTCAGTGTGCATAGGTGAACTTGTGCACCGTTGCGCGGAGGAGTTTCTTCGTTCGGAACAGGACATTCTCGACGGCACCTATACCGGCTCCCTTACCGGCAACCTCAACAATCAGGCAGGAAGAGGATATAAAGCGTGCAGCGATTTAGCTTTCAAGCGCATCTATCATGCACCCGATGTGTTGGATGTGGAGATTGCCGGCAATCGCATCATCACCAACCTCATGCAGCATCTACTGGAGGCTGTGTTGCATCCGGAGCGCATTTCGTCAAAACTGTTGCTTGCCAAGGTGCCTGAACAATACAATGTCCATGCTTCCGGCATCTACGAGAAGGTACAGAGTGTGCTGGATCATATCTCGGCCATGACCGATGTCTACGCCCTCGACCTGTATCGTAAACTTAACGGACATTCGCTTCCGGCGGTATAAGGCAACCACATTCAATACTTTTTCAAACGACTAAAACATCATTCCCAAAATGGTTTTGACTAAAAAATTCAAAGCAATACTTTCAACAGTGGGAGCCATACTCTTTGTAGTATTGGTTTATATCGGCATCCCGATGCTTACACTTGCTTCAATGCCTCTAATTATGCCGCTAATCATAATTGCTATTCCTTTTGTCTGTGTAATAATCTCGATAGTGATATTTGTCACAACAACAATCAAGGCAAACAAGGAGAAGGATTCGTATGCAAAAAGTATTCTCTGGCGCAAGAAGCTATGGTCTCTTGGTATCAGCGGGGTTATGGCTATAGCAGTCGCATTCGGTGGGGGAGAAGAATTTGGAAGATTGACAATTCCCACCATTCTTATGTTCACCGGCATAGTGGCAATGATATTATTCGTCTTAGCCTATGCCTTTTACCGGCTCTACCGTATGAAGTGGCGCCGATGTCCACATTGCGGCGCCTGGATGAAACGCTTGAATGAGACAGAAGACAACAACTATCTTTCGGATGCACAGAACACAGAGGAACGGTTAGGTTCGGTAGACTACGACGTATGGCTCTGCCGCAAATGCGGTAATACAGACATTTATCCTTTTGCAGGGAAAAACAAAGATAAATATCAGGTATGTCCGGAATGCGGCACTGTAGCCTTTGAAGTGCAGAATACTATAGTGCAAATTCAACCTGAACCGAACAAGCCCGGCAAAGGAGTGAAAAACAGACGTTGCCTGCATTGTGGTTATAACGATAGTAAGGAACTCAGAATTCCCTACACCAACAAAAAATAAATCAGCTCCGAAAGCCAATGAAGTTGTTTAAACATCTTCAACAGAAAAACTTTTGATTTCGATTAATAGACTCACAGCTTTGATTTTGAAACTCTCATATCCTGCAAAAACGACAAGCAACATGCTCATTGCATTGTTGCTGTGTCTTCTTAATTTCGGCACCATCAGAGCCGAAGAATATTCATCGCCCGATATGCTCCCCAACCCTACAAAAGGAGCTAATCCCGGCCTGGTGTGCAATCCCGACCATATCCTTACCGACAATGAGGTAATGGCTCTTGACACCCAGCTGAAGAGGTTGGAGCAACAGACTTCAGTGGAGATGGTGATAGTAATCGTCAACAGCATCGGCGATGCCGACCCGGTGGAATATGCTGTTGACTTAGGGTCTTTGTGGGGCGTCGGCAAAGGCTCCAACTCCAACGGCGTTATATTGCTTATTTCCATGGAGAACCACGACATCGCCTTACAGTCAGGCTATGGTATGGAAGGCGTGCTGACGGATATGGAGAGCGACAGGATTATTCGCGAAGACATGGTGCCTCTGATGCGCGAGGGACAGGTATTCTCCGCCCTCAATGCCGCAGTGACGGCCATAAGCAACCTTACTGATTCGCCGGAGGTACGTGAGGAAATAAAAGGGAGCGCCGGAGACAAATTCGCCCAGCGCCGTGAGGAAAATTCCGACCTCTTCACCTATCTCGTCATGGCTGTGATGATAGCAGCCATTATGGCCTCGGTGGGAATTTATGTCTACACAGGTATTAAGGCACGCAAGGAGAAGGATTCTTACGCCAAGAGCCGCATCTGGCGGAAACAGATGAATGTGCTCCTTGTAACTGCTATCTTCTCTGTGGGCATCGGCTTGATATTCTATATTCTTGCCTATCTTAACTACCGCCGTTGGCGTGTAAAACGGCGCCGTTGCATACATTGCGGCACAAAGATGAAACGACTGAACGAAGAGGAAGACAACAACTATCTTTCAGACGCTCAGAACACAGAGGAGAAGCTCGGTTCCGTTGACTATGATGTATGGCTGTGTCCCAAATGCGGTGAAATAGAAATCTTCCCTTTCGCCTCCAAGGACACCAAATATGAACCATGCCCCCGATGCGGCACAGCAGCTTACGCTTTGAAGTACAGCCGAGTACTCCGTCAGCCCACGCCACGTACTCCCGGCAAAGGGGAGAACGTGAAAGTCTGTGAGCATTGCGGTTTCACCCATAAGGATGACTTCGATATTCCTTACGAGAACAACGATGGCGGCGGCGGAGCACTGCTTGCGGGAGTAGCCCTCGGCGCCTTGGCGGGACTCGGCAGAAGCGGCGGAGGTGGTGGCGGAGGCATCAGCTTCGGCGGCGGCTCTTTCGGTGGTGGAGGAGCTTCAGGAAAATGGTAAAGGAATATTTCAGGATAAATTATTATCAGCATGGACATTGACTGGAAAGCAAAGCTACAACAGATTCAGGATTCGGGATCATTACCCGAAGGAGATATTACACCGACAGCCTCCGAAGAAGTTGCCAAGCCTACGTCACAGCATAAAGGCAAGCTACACATAGCGGTGGAAAAGAAAGGCCGAGGCGGCAAGACTGCCACCATTATCTATGACTTCAATGGCAGCGATGATGAACTCTGGAAACTCGGAAAGGAACTGCGCCACCGTCTCGGCACAGGCGGCGCTGCAAGAGGAGGAGAGATTCTTCTGCAAGGTGACTGTAGGCAAAAAGCTATCGATGTCCTTCGTTCCTTAGGTTACAAAGTGTAAATCAAAGAAGTTTATACAAAATAGCAAAATTACATCATTTTAAAAAATCCACATTTAACAGACAAGACACAAACCACTAAGAATCATGCTGAAACTACAACGCGCTTCCGCCGGTTCCGGCAAGACGTATTCCTTAGCACGCACTTATCTGCAACTATTGTTGGGTAAAAAAAATGAAGACGGCACTTACCGACTCCGGGAACCAGCTGAAGTGCGCGACGCACATAGCCGACTGTTGGCCATCACCTTCACAAATAAAGCTACTGCGGAGATGCGAAAGCGTTTCATAGACAAACTCTCGGCACTTGCCACGGATACAACTTCGCCGACAGAAGACGTGAGTTATCTTATGGATTTCATGAAAGATTTCAACGCCTCCCGCGACAACATACAGCGCATAGCGGCTCTTGCGTTGAGCGAGATTCTGAATCATTATTCTGATTTTCAGGTCTCCACCATCGACTCATTTTTTCAGCAGATATTACATAGTTTCGCATATGAAGCAGAATTGCCCGATGACTTCAGTATAGAACTTGAGAATAAGGTGATTATAGGCATAGCTCTTGAAAATCTCTTTGCTGAAGCACGCAACAATCCTAAAAGTAATGTACGTTACTGGCTGGGCTTATATTTGTCGGAGCAACAACGCCGCGGCAAAAAATGGAACCTCAGCCAGCGCTCAGACGAGTCCGCTTATAATACACTGTTCAAATATCTCGAGATGATAGACAAAGAACAGTTCCGCCAGAAACGTGAAGAGTTGGAGAATTTCTTTAAGAGCCATACCAACATGAATGCGCTTTATACTGCCGTGGAAAAGACGGGGACTAACTACCGACTCAACACTTTGAAAGATGCCAGAAATAAAGCTGCTACGCTAATGAGCGAAATCACAGTGTTGGGAGTGGGAAAAGACGTTAATGCCAAACTTACAAATCGTCTGGAAAAACTCGACAACGTCAAGGCTGACGATAAAAACGGCATGGGCAAGGATTTTTTGAAACCTCTTTCTGAAAAAAGCATAATCAAATCAGCCGGTTTAAAAAATATCACTAATGAAGACTTTGCTCATATCAAGGCGCTTGAGGAGGATATGGTTGCGAGCATCAACATCTGGCAGGCATCACACAACTATACCGATAAGATACATGACTCCATCCCTTTGCTGGCACTGACCATGCATCTTCTCAAGCATATCAGCGACTATCGTAACGACAATAATATTGTCCAGCTATCCGATACCAACTCCATTCTCCACACCATCACCAAGGATACCGACGTACCCTTTATCTATGAGAAAATAGGCACCGAGATAGACTCATACATGATAGATGAGTTCCAGGATACTTCCGCCATGCAATGGGAAAACATGAAGCCATTGGTGGAGCAAAGTCTCAGTATCGGTCAGGACAATCTCATCATCGGCGATGCCAAACAGAGCATTTACCGTTTCCGTAACGCCGATTCATCGCTTATCACTACCAGGCTACCGGAGGAAACAGATTCTTCACAACTCAAAGTCAAAGGCTCCACGCCCGAAGAGAATGCCAACTGGCGTTCATCGAACGACATAGTACGCTTCAACAACAGCCTGTTCCTGTGGCTGGCGAAAAAAATATCAGAGACAGGGAATGCGGAAATAGCCGGCACATATAGCGGAGTGCTGCAGATACCACGCAACGCCGACATGAAAGGATATGTGGAGATTAATTTCCCGAGAGAAAAGAAAAAGGAGAAAAATGTCAGTAAGGAGAATGAAGAGAATGAGGAAGGAGAGAAGAACAGCGGCTCACTCGATTACCTCGGCCCACTCATCACCGAACTGTTGCAACGGGGGTATGAACAGAAAGATATCGCAATACTCGTACGGTTCTCCGATACTGGTAAAGCTGCCGTAGAGGCATTGGTGAAATATAATTCGGAGCATAGAAACGAATCGGACTTCCAACCTTTGGAATTCATCAGCGATGAGGCATTGCGCATAGACCGTGCCAAAAGCGTAGAGATCATAATAGCAATACTTGAGACCATCAACGGCAATGTACCGCTGGATCCGAATGATCTGCATGATGCCGTCGGCGACAAAACGAAAAAATATTCGTGCCGTCAAGCTGATATAGAAGGCGCCATACATCGGCTGCGGGCCGAACATCCCGAATCCACGACCGGGGAATTGCTGGAGAAATATTTTGCCGGGACACAGCCTTCAAAGACCCCCGACGAGATGTTAGGGAAAATGTCGACAATGGCGTTGCCGGCACTTATTGAGAGTATCATCGGCAATTTCGTGCATGAAGAATTGCGTAAGAAAGAAGCATTGTATCTATGCGCCTTTCAGGATGTCGTGGCATCGTATTGCGACCATTCCAGTGCCGATGTGGCATCGTTCCTCTACTGGTGGAATCAGAAACGAGACAAACTATGTGTCAACTCGCCGGAAGGAGCGGACGCCATATCTATCCTCACCATTCATAAGTCCAAAGGTCTTGAATGGCGTTGTGTCATAGTGCCGGAATGTGAACTTTCGCTGACAATAAGCAGAAATGAAAAGGCATGGTTAGAGACTCAGGGAGCCTACCGCAAAATCCTGCCCTTCTTACTGCCAATGAGTCTGTACGGTAAAAATGCTTTCATGCATACACCTTACGAGGGCCAGTATATGCGGATTCTGAAGGAAATACAGCTTGACTCGCTGAATCTGGCCTATGTGGCTTTCACCAGAGCCATCAACGAACTGTATATCTATGCTAAACCCTCAGACAAGGAAAGCATTGCCAGAAACTTGAGTGAAATGGTCCGGAATCCGGAAGTGCTCAAGCCATCGGACGCAAAGGCTCAGACAATATGCATTGACGAAGCTCTGATAACGACAAATTACGATGACCCGGAGAAGCTATTGTTCACATACGGGCAAAAACCTGCTGCCGAGGAGGTAAAGAAGCTGAGCGAAGAGATAGAAAAGAGAGAAAAAAAAGACAAAAAAACTGAAAATGTCATTCAGCTCGGAGAGTACAGCACCAACTTAGAGGCTCCAATGCTCGGCTATGTACCGGAGACTGAGTTGCCGGACAAAGAAAAGCTCAAAGAGCAACCGCTCCGTCGGCTCGGAAAGATAAAGCATGCCGTATTGGAAGGACTTCGCGGCGGTGGAGACCTGAAATCCGAACTGCAAAGACAGTTATTGCGTCTGAAGATGCGTGGCAAAATCAGCGAAGAAGAAGAGAAAGAGATTTTCGACCAATTATCGGCAGCTCTTGACAACCCTGAGGCACAACGCTGGTACAGTCCGGAAATGAAGGTCTATAACGAGCGCCGACTCTTCATCAGGGAAAATTTCATCAAGGTAGAACCTAAGCACTTCGACCAGATTCCCGACAGGATAGTAGTGGATCCTTCCGGAAACGCCACAATTATGGACTATAAGTTCGGGGAAGAGGCTGACTCATACAAGACTCAGGTCAGAAGATATGTTTCGCTGTTGCGTAAAACCGGGAAATTCTCTTCTGTGAAGGGAGTGCTGTGGTATATAGGAAAAGACGAGATAATTCCTGTATAATAAAATACTTCTGTCAGGATTTATGTTGGCGCCGGAATTCCGTGGGAGGGATTCCGGTGGCGTTGCGGAAGTATTTCCCGAAGAATGCCTGGGACGTGAAATTCAGCCGCGAGGAAATCTCTTTTATGCTCAGCGAGGTCTGACACAAGAGAATCTTCGCCTCACGCACCACATAGTCTTCTATCCAGTCGCTTGCAGTGGTGCCGTAGACCGCTTTCAGCACCGCGCTGAGGTGTTTGGGCGTTATCGACATCTGCGAGGCATAGAACTCCACATCGCGGTGTAAGCGGAAATTACGGCCGAGAAGATACAGGAAATGAGCTGTTATCTCCCGGTTCCTGCCAGAGAGATTTGAGGATGAATCGGTAATGCGGCGATC
>CAJMDR010000027.1 GCA_905212215.1 uncultured Porphyromonadaceae bacterium | reverse complement strand
AGGACTTCAATGCCGGATGGCTTGCCAACGCCGAGGCGGGAGGTAGCTCACACTCACGTTACCGACTGCGCGGTTTCGGGCTGCTCTACACCACAAAAAGCCGTTTCGCCGCATACGCCCTGGCAAACAACCTGAACGAGACAGGCTCCCCCGACATGTCGGGAGGATGGAAAAAGAAGTCGGAGCAACGCAACCAGGTCATAACCAAAGGGGGTGGCTTCGACTACTACCTCGAGCCTAAGGAGCAACTCTCTGTAAACGGCAATGTGACGGCACAGTACCAGACAGTGTTCTCAAACTCGCTCACCAACACACAGAACTACATACCCCAGGGCGACAACTACACACGCCGCTGGAACGACAGCCACCTCAGCGACCTGAGGATACACAGCGGTCACGAGCTCAATTTCAACATAAAGGACACATACCATACCCTCAACGCCGACTTCGACTACGGCAACGACAGATCACACTCCGGAACCACGGAAGGCACCTTCGGCACACTTCCCGGCGACTGGCCGTCAATGCGCCAAGACCTGCAGAATGGCATGCCCGACACGTTGAACATACTCAACCGTTACCTCAGTCTCTTCAACTCCGACAGCAAACGGGCTGAGGGAGGAGTCAGATACTCGCTGTACTACCGCAGCCAAAGTGGATGGGCAATGCCCGTCAACCTATGGGGAAACCTGAGCCACCGATGGCAGGACGCTTCACAGCATTTTCTGCTGCAATATGTAAGTGGAGAGCCTTCCGAAACCAGACGCACCAACCCGCAGAGCGCCCACGGTTACAAATACGGAGCCGACCTGCGTCCGGGATATTTCCATAAAGATCTGTGGTGGACAGAGGGACATTACCGAGTTGAAAACAGCTACGAATATTCCAGCACGATGTTCTACGACTTGTCAGACACTACTGACGAGCAAGCCGATCCGCTTGACGCATGGCAGCGTCACATCAGAATGCAACGGGATCTGGACGCACAGAACAGTTATGTCTATGGCCTGCATGCGCTGGACCAGTCATTCAGCTGGAGCTATGTATATGACAAACGCGAGGTCATCCCTTCAGGACGCCGTGTGAAGGAACTCCAAATTGTGGTGGAACCGAAGATAAGATATCTGCGCCGCAAAATGGACTTCAATGGATATAATCCGCAAACTGTAAGGAACAACATCCTGATGCCGGGAGCGCAGTTCTATATACTCTCCGACAATCAATACAGGAACAGGGTCAGGTTCGAATACAGCCTGACAGACAGGGAACCGCTTATGACGGACATGCTCGACATGCAGTTCAACTCAGACCCTCTGAATCCCACCTTTGGCAACCCAGGCCTGAAATATGAGCTGCGGCATAAATTCGAGCTGACTTTCCAGACTAACCGCAAATTTTGGAACAAGCTCTATATGACAGCCAAAGCTGCCTATTACCTGCGTCAGCGCACCGTGGTCTACGGGTCTTCTTATAATGTCACAACGGGCATACGCACCACACGACCCGAGAATGTGAACGGCAACCGCCACGGGGAATTTCAGGTTTACTTTATGTTTGCCCCTGAACGTACGCAGAGATTCCTTATATACCACATGTCGCATTTCCAGCCCTCACGTTATGTGAGCCTGATCTCAAACAACGGCGTAGACGGCATGAGGCGAAGTGTGAGTCACTCGGAATACTGGTTTGAATGGCTGCGGCTGCAATACCAGACAAAACGACTCACCCTCTCCGGTGAGGTCACCTACAAAAACGAGCATGTCACTTCGCGCACAGGTGATTTCCTCCCTTATACCATCCAGAGCCTGGAAGACGCAGTAAGCGGCCTGATACGATTACCACTCAATTTCGAGTTTTCCACCGAGTTCCGTTTAATAAAACGCTATGGCTACTCGGAGTCAAACCTCAACGACCTGCAGCCGATATGGAATGCCAAGATCACAAAATCGTTCTTAGGAGGCTCGCTGCTGGCATCGCTCGAAAGCTACGACATACTTGACAAGAGCAAGAGAATAGGATACGAGATTACTGCCTCGCACCGCCGTGAGACCTACTACAACTTCATTCCGAGCTACTTTATGGTGACGATACAGTATTACTTTGCCAAGAAACCTCGCAATTAACATTTTTAGTATGACGTTTGATGACGGTAGCCTCCGCCGAACGGAGGCCTACGACTTAGGACCAACTTATACTATGGTATTACACATTTCGGAGAAGGATCAGAATGAGGGATTGGAAAGGACGTCGGCGAGGCGGGGGAAGGAGTCTATTATGGCATCTGGGGAGGAGTTCTGTAAATCTGCAAGAGTGCCGTTGCCATAGGTGACTGCGCAGGTATGTGTTCCGGCTGCATGCCCCATCTCTATGTCAACCGAAGCGTCTCCCACCGTCATACTTTCGGAAGGTTGCCAACCGAGTCTATCCATCACTTTCAGAGCGGCATCGGGATATGGTTTGCCGTACTCTACATCGTCGGCGGAAACCACGGTGCTCATATAGGGCGTGAGTCCCAAGGAATCAAGATATCCATTCAGCGACTCTCCGCTTCTGCTCGACGCCACCGCCATGTCAATGCCACGTTCCTTCAGTAAATCAAGGGTCGACAAAACGCCGGGATAGAGCTTTACACTAACTTTGGTGCGTAGCTCAACCTGCACCTTACGCCACACCCTTACGAACTCGTCTGCATCAAGATCCTTGCGGTCGGGGAAAAGAAAGGCGGGTGTATCATACGGACGCAATCCTATTGAGGCTTTGCATTTCTCCACGCTGACCTGCGGAAGTCCGAGTCGCCGGAATGTCTCGCTCATAGTGGCAAGGATAAGCATTGTGGTATCGCCTAAAGTGCCGTCGAAATCAAGTATCAGATGCCGTATCATATAGCTATAACGCCTGTTACTGCACTATATTTCAATCCTGATATTCAACTTCGTTTTGATGCAAATATACATAATAAGAGACTACGCCATGACCTCCGTCACGACGTAGCCTTACTGAAGATTGTGGTATAATACCCTTATCTTGTGTTATTTCACCATTATCTTGCGTACCTTGCCGTTGCTGAGGCGCTGTATCAGAAGACCTTTGGCATTTACGGATGCGGGCTTGCCGTCCATGGTATAAGTTGCCACTACATAAACATCCTCGTCGGCATCAATGCCTTCCACACCGTTTGCATCGCCAAGAATGGTGCCGAACATATTCCATATCGGAGCATTTTTATATGCTTCGAGCGATGTAGCCGGAACATGAAGGGTAATTCTTGAATATTCAGACGCACCCACCAGATTCTGGGTCAAAGCCACCGGAACCGGATTGAGTACGATGAGGTGTTTCATTTTCTCATTCAGAGCGAACGGCTCTTTGCCGTAAGCTTTTACTGACGACGGGATGACGAGGGAATCGAGTGAGTTGCAGTTAGTGAAAGCCTGGTCACCGATGGAGTCAAGACCTTCGTTGAGCCACACCTTGGTAAGCTGCGGGTTATTGTTGAAGGCAAGCAGGGAGATAACCTTTGTACCTTTGCCCATGCGCACGCTCTTCAGGCTTGTGCCGGAAGCGAAAGCCCAGTCGCCGATAACGCGGAGCTTATCGGGGAGGACGAGGTCCACGAAAGCGGTCTTGAAGAAAGCGGTGAAACCGATGGAGTCGAGTTCTGCGGGGAAGTTGAAGGTTTTCTCACTGATATTATTCGAATAGAAGGCAGCGCGTTCAATGGTCCTGATGCCTTCGGGGAGCGTCACTTTGTTAAGCTTGACATCGTAGTTGAAGAGCTGGTCAGGCACAACGGTTATGCCCTCGCCGAGAGAAGCTTCTACAAGGTTCTGATTCTGATAGCAGATAGCAGCGCCCATTTTCTTCAGCGTGCCGGGGAAATGAATCTTGCGGATTGCGGTGCAGCCTAAGAAAGCGGAGTCATCGATGCGCTCCAGGCCTTCGTTGAGGGTGACATTGTTCAGCTTTGTATCATTGCAGAAAGCCTGCTTGCCGAGAACACGCATGGAGGATGGAAGAGTGAGCGTGGTAAGTCCTGTACATCCCTGGAAGCACATACGGCCGATGGTGTTGATGCCGTTGCCGAGGTCCAGACTTGTGATACCGCTGCACATATAAAATGCTATCTCACCGAGGGTGCGCAACGAAGAGGGAAGAGTGACGGATGTTATGCCATTCATGTTCATGAAGGTATAATCGTCAATGCGTTCAACGCCTTCGGGAACCGTCAGCGCTCCGGTACGTTTCACCGAGAACATGATGCGTTTGCCATCCTTTGTGGTAAGATAGCCGTCTCCGAACTTATAATTAGCGTTGCCGGCAGCTACCTGCACATCAGTAAGGTTGAAGGAGCAAGTAATTGCCTTCACACCTATATAGTTCACCGATGCGGGAATAGAGAGCGAGGTTAGCTTGCTGCTATATAGAGAGATGGAGTCTATGCTCTCCAGGCCTTCCGGCAAAGTGATACCGGTGAACTTGGCGCCACGGAACGACGACACACCGAGTGTCTTCACTCCGGCGGGAACGGTGAATGTGGTCTCTGTCTTTCCGCTCGGGTAAGAAATAAGTTTCTTGCCTGAGAAGTCGTAGAGGATACCGTCCACAGTCTTGAAAGCGGTAGAGTTGGCAGGAGCGTTGATGGAGGTAAGTCCTGAGCAGCTATACCACGGATTTGCGCCGATGGAAGTCACGGAAGCTGGAATGGTGAACTCGCCGGTCAGAGAAGTACATTCACCGAAAGCCTCGTTACCGATGGTGTGCAGGTTATCGCTCACAAGGTCAAGAGTTCCGAGGCTGGAGCATTTCACAAAGGCGCTGTTGTCGATGGTTTCCACACCCTCCAAAGAGACAGTACGGAGTGAGGTGCAGTTCTTGAAAGCCGAAACACCTATATATTTGATGTTCGGACCTGCCAGCAACGAAGTAATTCGTCCGCAGCCCTGGAAAGCACTCTCCATGACACCCTCAACGGTATATGACACGTTCTCATAGGAGATTGTGGCGGGGAGAGTGAGCGCTCCTTTAGGGGTTGCGGCAAAACTCTGGATCTGCGCCTTCCTGGTATCGGTGTCGATAAGATAGACAAGCTTTGTCGATGTGTCGGAATAGACTATCTTTTCAGCTCTGGCCACACTCGCCAGAGAAAGAAGCACTATTCCTGAAAGTAGATATTTCTTCATACTTATGTTGTTTTATTGAAATTTTCATTACCTTTGTAGGTGCGAAGCTATCGTTGCCTCAACCCACGCCGCAAAGTTAGCCATTAGCGCTCTTTGGGGCAAATAGTTTTTTTCAGTTGGATTAAAATAGGCTCCGACCCCCAAAAAACAGCATCTGAAGCAGTAATCTAACACGTTACATTGATATGGAGATAGAAGAAATATTAAGCAAGTACATAACGCCGACTAAAGACTGCATAGACGACGTTAAGGACCATTATGAGGAATTTTATGTGGATCGGAACCGCGACATCGTGAAACAGGGTGAAGTCAACGAATATATCTATTTCATTGCCGAAGGTACCGTGCGCATAGGATTATTGAAAGATAATAAGGAAGATACCGTCTGCTTCGGCGGCGATGGCGACGTGTTCATTTCCATGCATTCCTATTGGTGCAAGGAACCGGCCGCTTACCGTCTTTTTGCCATAGAAAACTGCCGGGGCTGGAAAATATCGTTCTGCGACTGGAACAACCTGGAGTCACGGCATCCGGAACTTGTTCACTGGATGCGGATGCTGCTGGTGGAACAGTTGTACAGCTTCGAAAGACTGTACCGCAGCTTCGCTCTCACCACTCCGGAACAGAGGCTGTATAATTTCTGGGAGAAGTCACCCTCAACGCTGCGCAACGTTTCTCCCGCGAGCCTCAGCAGAGTGGTACCTTTGAAATTCATAGCACAGTACCTCGGCATGGCTCAGCAGACCCTATCCATGCTGCGCCGCAAGTTCGTAGGCAAATAAAATGAAGGTGTGTCAAAAGGCTCCTCTGTCTCCTTTCCGACGACACCCTCGAAAGTTAATTGTATTGAAAACAGAAAGGTTCTGCCATATTTTGGCTCAGCCTGCTGACTTAACGTTTCAGAATCTTCGCAATCCTCCTCATAGCCCTGACGAAGGATTCCACCTCTTCTTCGGTGTTATAAACGGCAAATGAAGCCCTCACGGTGCCGACTATGCCAAGGCGTTCCATCAACGGCTGAGCGCAATGATGTCCGGTGCGTACCGCTATCCCCATCTGGTCAAGAAGCACTCCCACGTCGTAGGGGTGCACTCCGTCAATAAGATAACTCAGCACAGGACTCTTATGCTCTGCAGTGCCGTAAATTGTGATGTTGCCGATCTCCTCAAGGCCTTCTGTAGCTTTGCGCAGCAGTTTCTCCTCATATTTCTCCATCTCTTCCAGACCGATGCTCTCGATATAGTCGAGAGCCGTGGAGAAAGCTCCTATATCAATGAAATCGGGTGTCCCGGCCTCAAACTTGAAAGGTAATTCGGCAAAGGTGGTACCGGAGAAGCTGACATGTTCTATCATCTCTCCCCCACCCTGATATGGCGGCATTTCCTCTAACAGACACCGTTTGCCATAGAGCACGCCAACTCCGGTAGGGCCATACATCTTATGGCTTGAAAAGACATAGAAATCAGCATCGAGAGCCTGAACATCTATGCGCAGATGCGGCGATGCCTGAGCGCCGTCTATCAGCACAGGAACATTGCGGCTGTGGGCGTAGGCTATCATCTCCTTTACCGGATTCACAGTGCCGAGCACATTGGAGACATGGCAGAAGGAGGCCATTACCGTGCGGTCGGTGAAGAGACTTCTGTACTGATCCTGAAGCAATTCGCCGCGCTCGTTTATATCAACCACTTTCAGCACTATGCCGGTACGTTTCTGCAAAAGCTGCCAGGGCACTATATTGGCATGATGCTCCATGACTGTGAGGATAACCTCGTCGCCGGGACGGAAACGGCTTCCGAAACTCGACACAACAAGGTTTATTCCTTCTGTTGTGCCACGGGTGAAGATTATCTCCTCCGGCGCCGCGGCATTGATAAACTGAGCTATGCGGCGCCTTGTGTGTTCCTGAAGGTCCGTTGCCTGCTGCGACAGCGTATGCACCCCTCGATGTACATTGGCCTTGGTGTGCGTATAGGCATGGGAGATAGCCTCCACCACTTTCCTCGGGGTCTGAGAGGTTGCAGTGTTGTCAAGATAGATGAGCGGCATGCCGTTCACCTCGCTCTCAAGAATAGGAAACTCACGCCTTATGGCTTCTATATCCAGTGACATTCTTAAGTCTTTAATGATTTGCGCATCCTGCAGCGCATGAATTGCATGCTGTTCCAGCTCCGGCGAAACAGCGTTCTATGAGAAGATGCAGCCGTTCATGCAGACCGGGCAGTTCCACGGAATCGATTATGTCGGACATAAATGCCTGTTTCAGCAGCAACTTGGCATCGCTCTCATCAATGCCTCGTGTACGCATATAGAAAAGCTGCATCGGATCCAATTGTCCTGTGGCGGAACCGTGGCTACACTTCACGTCATCGTTATAAATCTCCAGCTGTGGCTTGGAGTAAATCTTTGCCTTCGAGGAGCCGAGCAGGTTGCGGTTGCTCTGGTACGAGTCGGTGTGATGCGCTCCAGGGCGGACAAGAATCCTTCCGGCAAAGGAACAACGTGACTCATCGTCGGCCGAATATTTGAACAGCTCGTTGCTGTGGCATTGCGGCACCTTATGGTCTATCAGGCTCACCGTATCAATCTTGCGCTGCCTGTCGGCGATTCCCAACCCCAGGAGATGTGTCTCGCAATGCTCTCCTTCCAGCGAGAGGCTGTATTCATTGCGTGTAAAGCCATTGAAGAGTGTCATGCCGTTCACCAGGAGGCGGCTGCCTTCGTTCTGGCGGGCATAGAGGGCGTTGAGTCTATGTGTAAGCTGTGAGCTTTCCTCAAGGTCATAGAGGTCGAAGCGTGCGTTGCGGCCGAGGATTATCTCCACGGTCTGCAGCGACAGGAAGTCCACATTGTCGGCTTGTG
This sequence comes from uncultured Porphyromonadaceae bacterium, assembly GCA_905212215.1. Classification (GTDB taxonomy): domain Bacteria; phylum Bacteroidota; class Bacteroidia; order Bacteroidales; family Muribaculaceae; genus Lepagella. Next base: position 5,344 of record CAJMDR010000027.1, on the reverse strand, counting down.
TATGGTCGCAAACCAACATCTGTGCCTGTGCATCATCCTCTACCACTACCAGCAGACGGCGCACGGCCATAAGAGGGCTTCCGGCGCTGAATAAGCTTACCAACTGCAATGGTTTCTGCAACTTCACGCCACGCGGCACGTAGACCACCATGCCGTCCTGGGCAAACAGTGTGTTGAGAGCCACCACAGGATTCTCCATGTCGGCAACACTGCCATAGTACTTGGCAAGATCTAAACCGCACTCTGCGGGAATCTGCCTTGGCGAGCCAATATAAACGCCTTCGGGGAGTGCCGCCAGTGCGTTGGAGCTTTTGGCGAAAGAGTCGTTGATGAGGAAGCAGAGGTCGGTGCTTATGTTCGGCACACTGCAACGGAACGCGGCGGCAGGATTGGCATCCATCGCCACTCGGCCAAGATTCAGGCCATAGTCGGGAGCGAGCAGTTCCTGCAGGTCGGTTATGGCATAGTCTTCGCTGCCTAATTTCGGCAAGCCTTCCTTCTCATACCTCTGCAGAACCTCCAGAGCTTTGCCACGGAAAGCGTTGAAAGCTACGGGGCTACCCTTCTCCACCAAAGCGCCGTGATCACGCCACAGTTCCAGGTATTGTGTCAGCGCGTTGCTCATTGTTCCTGTTCCTTAATCCAGTCGTAGCCCCGCTCTTCCAATTCCAATGCCAACTCCGGACCTCCGGTCTTGACGATGCGGCCTTTGTAGAGAATATGCACCAGGTCAGGCTTGATATAGTCAAGCAGACGCTGATAGTGGGTTATGACTATGGTGGCGTTCTTGTCGGACTTGAGTTTATTCACACCTCCTGCCACAATGCGCAGAGCATCGATGTCAAGACCGGAATCGGTTTCATCAAGGATGGAGAGTTTCGGTTCGAGCACTGCCATCTGGAATATCTCATTGCGCTTTTTCTCTCCTCCGGAGAAGCCTTCGTTCACCGAGCGTGAGGCAAGTTTGCTGCTGAGGTCCACCACAGAACGTTTGTCGCGCATCAGCTTCAGGAAATCGGTGGCCGACATAGGGGACTCGCCAAGATACTTGCGTTTGGCGTTCACTGCGGCACGCATGAAGTTGACCATGCTCACTCCGGGAATCTCAACAGGATACTGGAATCCTAAGAAGAGGCCGAGGTGGCTTCTTTCTTCCGGAGGCAAAGCCAACAGATCCTTGCCCATGAAATATGCTTCGCCACCTTCCACCTTATAGGCGGGATTTCCGGCGAGCACCATCGACAAGGTCGATTTCCCGGAACCGTTGGGACCCATTATGGCATGAACCTCGCCGGCTTTCACCTCGAGGTTGATTCCACGTAATATCTCTTTTCCGCCTATCGAAGCGCGGAGGTCTTTTACTGTTAATAATGTATCTTCCAAAATATCAGAAAGATTAGTCTGTTCAAGCAGCCTCTGCCGGAAGCTTCGGCCACCTTATTTAATAACGCTCTCGTGGCAACCATGGTTGCGGTCGAACTCGCGGGCATTCATCATCTGTATGCTGTAAGCAAGTTCGTCACAGTCCGGAGTGCCTGTCAGAGCGGGAGCTATCAGCATCACCGCGCTGGCCACATTGCCGTCCGTGCTTGCAAGCCTCCAACAGAGGTGAGTTGTGGTCATAGCCGATGAGGATGTTGAAAAACAGGCTCAGCAGCATGGCCCATTTGGCGATTCCCCACAAAGCGCCGAGTATCATGTTGAAAACTCCTTTCCCCATGGGGCGCAGTATGGAGTTCAAGGCTGGTCCGGTACAGAGCATCAGCAAGTAGATGGCGCAATACACCAATGCCACGCCAAGAGCTAAGGGCAGGAACATTGGCATAGGGGGCTGCATGGCCAGATCCGGCCAACGCTGTGTTATCCACAAGGCAGCCTGTGGTGCTATCATAGCAGCACCGACAGTACCGAAAGAGGCGCCGAGCAAAGAACCCATCTGACGTGTGATGCCCCGACGGATGCCGGACAGGCACCCCGCCGCCAAAACCGCTACGGTGAGCAGCTGATACATCACTTCCATGGTAGTCTGTCCGTCTGCAGGCCCTCGCCGCCTTTACGCCAAGCTGCATGACTCGTCTTGCTAATGTTTATTCAGCCTTTCTTGTTACCTGCCTTCCCGTGACCTTTTTTCCTCGCTTCGGGCTTTTCATCGGCGTCCGAGAAGCGGTTGGGGAACGTCCAATGCTGGCGCGGACGCACCAAGGCATAGATTATCAGCCCTATGCCAAGCAGTATGAAGGGAATGCTCAGTAACTGTCCCTGGTCCATGCCATATTGCTGACGCATGGCAATCTCCCAGGGTTCCTGCACATTCTTAATATATTCTATCAGGAACCGAGGCAGGAAGATGCCCACAAAGAATACGCCTGTAATGAGCCAGGGGCGTTCCTCGCAGTTCCTCTTCCAGTACATCCACATCAGCAGCACGAAGAGCAGGAAGTAGCAGAGTGCCTCGTAAATCTGGGTAGGATGCGCCGGCAAAACTTCATTGGCACGGACGAAGACGAAACCCCACGGCAATTCGGTGTAGCCGCCGTAGATTTCACTGTTCATCAGGTTTCCCAGACGAATCAGGCCGCCTACCAATGCTATCGGCACCACGAGTTTGTCGAAAGTCCATGAGGCCGGTTTCTTGCTCACAAGCCAGGTGAACAAGTATACGGCTATGATGTTGCCAATGGTTCCTCCGTGGCTCGCAAGGCCGCCTTCCCATATCTTTGGAATCTCGCTCAGATGCTGGCTATAGTAGTCCCAGTTATAGAAAAAGACATGGCCTAAGCGTGCGCCTACTACGGTGCCTATGATGACATAGGTCAGCAAGATGCCGAGCCATTTCTCGGGAGCCCCCTCGTGGCGGAACATACGTGCCACTATCTTGTAGCCCACCAGGAAGCCTATCACGAACATGAGGCTGTACCAGCGTATGGCCAACGGACCCAACGAGAAAAGAACAGGGTCGGCGTTCCAGATTACAGTTCCAAGCACTTTCGTTATTTATTGTTGTCCTACTTCATGCCTCTGCAAACGACTGCAATTTAAAAAGCAACCGTCCGGTATGCTGAAGATGCTGAAACAGTGCTGAAGGAGCCATCATGCCCTAAAGCATGATGACTCTTCCTCACTTTTCTTATTAAAGTTTGCTTACTATCTCGTCCGTATCCTCAGCTATCACCATCTCCTCGTCGGTGGGAATGACAACCACCTTCACCTTAGAGCCGGGTTTGGTGATTTCAACTTCCTTGCCGCGGCACTGATTTGCCTTCTCGTCGAAGTCGATGCCAAGGAATGCCAGCTGACGGCAGAGCATCTCGCGGGTACCTATCTGGTTCTCGCCGACACCGCCTGTGAAGACGATGATGTCAACGCCACCAAGTACTGCGGTGTAGGCACCGATGTATTTCAGGATGCGGTATTCATACATGTCCATCGCTAACTTGGCACGCTCGTTGCCGGCCTTGATAGCGTCTTCTATGTCGCGCATATCGCTGGAGATGCCGGAGATTCCCAGTACGCCGCTCTGCTTGTTGATGAGACGGAGCATATCGTCGGGAGTCAGATTGTCCTGTTTAGCCATGTAAACCAAAGCGCCGGGATCCACATCGCCTACACGAGTACCCATCATAAGACCTTCGGTAGGAGTCAGACCCATGGAGGTATCTACGCTCTTGCCATCCTGAATAGCGGTGATAGAGCCACCATTGCCGATGTGGCAGGTAATGATGCGCTGCTTCTCATAGTCCACACCGAGGAACTCGCAGGCGCGACGCGACACATAGCGGTGGCTGGTGCCGTGGAAGCCGTAGCGACGCACGCCGTATTTGGTATATGCCTCGTAGGGAAGGGCATACATGAAAGCCTTGGCGGGCATGGTCTGATGGAAAGCGGTGTCGAACACAGCTACCTGAGGCACCTTGGGCATCAGGGCTTCCACAGCCTCTATGCCGGTGATGTTGGCGGGATTGTGAAGCGGTGCCACAGTGTAGCACTCCTTCACTTTCTCTATCACCTCGGGAGTAATGAGCACCGAGTGCGAGAATTTCTCCATTCCGTGCACTACGCGGTGGCCTACGGCCTCTATTTCGTCGAAGCTCTTGATGACGCCTTTCTTCGGGTCGGTGAGAAGGTTGAGAATGTTGCGGACTGCATCCTTGGCGTCCTTCATCGGAGTTTCGATTACTTCCTTCGAGCCGTCGGGAAGCTTGAACTTCAGGAACGAGTCGGGAAGGCCGATTTTCTCTACGCCACCTTCGGCAAGCACCTTCTTGTCGGCGGAATCGATGAGTTTATACTTTACGCTGCTGCTTCCGCAGTTGAGAACGAGTATCTTCATTGCTGTTGTTGTTGGGGTTGGTTTAGTTTAGAGACCTTTCTCGCCTATTGCCTGATTGCAGGTAACGATGATGGTGTTCTGAATATCCTCTACTGTAGCGCCGCGGCTGAGGTCGTTCACCGGAGCTGCGAGACCCTGCAGGATAGGACCTACGGCACCGGCTCCCGCAAGACGCTGTACGAGCTTGTAGGCGATGTTGCCGGTCTCCAGAGAGGGGAAGATGAGGGTGTTGGCACGGCCTGCCACAGAGCTGCCGGGAGACTTCTTGGCACCGATTTCCGGCACGATGGAGGCATCGCTCTGCAGTTCGCCGTCGCATTGAAGTGTCGGGTCTATTTCATGTACCATCTTGGTGGCCTCTATCACCTTGTCTACGCGCTCATGGGTGGCGCTCCCCTTGGTGGAGAAGCTAAGCATGGCTACTATCGGCTCGAAGCCTGCAATGTTGCGTGCCGTTGCGGCGGTGGAGATGGCGATCTGTGCCAGTTCTGCTGCTGTGGGATCAGGCACCACTGCGCAGTCGGCGAAGATGAGCATGTGGTCGGTGCCGTAGTGCAGATGCTCGGGAAGGAGCATGATGAAGGCGCCGCTCACCACGGAGATGCCCGGTTTTGTCTTCAGCACCTGGAAAGCGGCGCGGAGCACATGACTTGTGGGAGCCAGGGCGCCCGCCACCATGCAGTCGGCGTTGCCGGCCTTGATCATCAGGCATCCTAAGTAAAGGGGATTAGCGGCCTGCTTGCGGGCCTCTTCTATGGTGACACCCTTTTTCTTGCGCAGTTCGGCAAACAGCTCGGCGTACGGTTCAACGGTAGCGGCATCGGCGGGATCCACCCAGGTCGCATTCTTTATGTTCTGCAGGTTACGCTCGCGGGCTATGGCCATAGTCTCTTCCTTCTTTCCGATGAAAGTGACCTGTGCGGCTCCTATGCCGAGGATATAGTCAGCGGCACGTACTGTGCGCGGTTCGGTATGTTCCGGAAGCACCAGGCGCTGGGGATGCTCCTGTGCTTT
>CAJMDR010000026.1 GCA_905212215.1 uncultured Porphyromonadaceae bacterium | reverse complement strand
CGAAGCACCGTCTTGCATCAACCACGGCCAATGTATCGGAGATTGCCTATTCGCTCGGCTTCGAGTATCCTGCACACTTCACTCGCCTTTTCAAGCGCGTTACCGGCATCAGTCCCAGCCTATTCCGTAAAGGCTGCGAATAATAGGACATAACTGATAGTATATAAAAACTGAGGCGTTGAATTGTTTTGTTCAACGCCTCAGTTTTAGTTTTATAGATAATTCTATATTATTATTCTATATTATTCACCTTTCATGAAGTGGTGATAGCCTTTCTGTTTGTTCCAGGCACCACGAGTAAAGTCAGGTACTTCTACTGGTGCGCTGCCATTGGCGATGGAGATGCGGCTAAGTTCACCAAGGCATGACCATTCTGCTGCATCATAGACATCCTGATCCAGAGGCAGTCCATTGAGCAGGCAATAGACGAGACGATAATCCATGATATAGTCCATACCGCCATGTCCTCCTACTTTCTTTGCCATCTCTTCAGTTTCTATCTGAATCGGGTGCTTGTATTTGTTCATGAGCGCTGTCTTCACATCTTCCGGGAGGAAATCGTGCATGGACAGATTCTCATGGTCGGGCATACCTTCAAACGGCTTAACCTCGCGGAAAGCGTAGCCTTCTACAGGATATTTGTTGGCAAAGCCTTCAGTTCCTGTTAGCTGATACATACGGGAATAAGGACGAGGATTCATTACATCGTGCTGGATATGCATCGTCTGACCAGTAGCTGTCTGAATCATGGTCATGGTGTGGTCTGCATTCTGGAAATTCGGACTCTTGCGGCCGCACTGTTCTTCCACAATCTTCGGGCCTGTAAGGGCTTTGGAATCCATGGAGACAAGGTAAGTCATCTTGTTACCGCGATGCAGGTTCACTAATTGAGCGGCAGGACCCATGCCATGGGTGGCATATACATCGCCACGGTTTTTCTCGTTGAAATCGAGGCGCCAATTTCCTTCGTAGGCTTTCCAGAACGGCTCGAGGTTATGGATATATGACCCTTCTACATGGAGTATATCGCCGAAGAGACCTTTCTGAGCCATGTTGAGTGTTGTCAGCTCGAAGAAGTCATAGACGCAGTTTTCGAGCATCATGCAGTGTTTGCGGGTCTTTTCCGAAGTGTTTACCAGTTGCCAGCATTCGTCAAGGTTCATTGCTGCGGGCACCTCTACGGCCACATGCTTGCCATGTTCCATAGCATAGACAGCCATAGGCACATGATTCTTCCAGTCTGTGGCGATATATACCAGATCGATGTCTGGACGCTGGCAGAGTTCCTTCCAACCCTCTTCGCCACTGTATTCGGCTGCGGCGGGACGACCTGCGTCCTTGAGGTATTTCTGAGGTTTGGCAAGGCGGTCTGCATGTTTGTCGCAGATAGCCTTGATAGAGGTACGGGGTATGTTAGCCCAACGATATACAGCGCCGGGACCACGCATACCCATACCGATGAAGCCCACACGTACACTGTCCATTGGTGCGGTGCGGAAGTTGACCATGTCGGTAGCACCTTTGGGGCGAGCCGGTATCTTTGTCTTGATCGGCTGAGGCGATGCTGCCGATGCCACCATTACTGTGGCAAGGAAAAGCAGAATTGTGAAAAATGTTCGTTTCATTATGGTTTGGTAGTTGGTTTGCTATAAGGGGTATCTTGTCAGAGAGCAGAGATGAAACGATTCATCTCATCGTAATTGCTATCAATGCTCTGCAAGAGTTTTATCTGGGTTCTTGTGCGCACGAGGTTATGCTCCGGATATTCCACTTTATAATAAGTGTCGCCGTTGATATAATCTGTAAGGAACCTTACAGCCTGCATATACGTCAGCATCTTGGCTCCGAAAGGAAGCAGAGAGCGTTCTACCTGAGTAAGGAATGAAGCGTTCTTTACATAACCTTCCGCGAAATTCCGGAAAATATCCATATTTACCGATACTCGGTCAAGAGCCGGGTCATCTTCCTTGCCTGTATTTGCTGCAGTACGGATAAAGTCGCCGAAGTCCGACAGCACGAAACCGGGCATTGTGGTATCAAGGTCTATTACGCAGAGCACTTCGCCATTCTCGTCAAAAAGGATATTATTGAGTTTGGTATCGCAATGCGCGGTCCTTCTGGGTAATGTACCGTTATCTGCCTGGCGCTGAGCTTCAAGCATTTCCTCAGAGCGGTCAAGCAGATATTCTACTTCTTTTCTGCAATCCTCCAACCTGTTAACTCTGTTTCCCGTAACGGCATCGCGTAGCTGTTTGATTCGGAATGCCGTATTATGGAAATCAGGAATCGTTTCCTGCAATACCGGAGCATCCTGTTCGGCAAAGAAAGCATGAAAGTCAGCGAATGCCTTACCAGTTACTTTGGCCATTTCAGGAGTAAGTTCAGAGCGAGTGACAGAATCTGCTATAAACTTAGTCATTCGCCATGCGTTACCGTCTAAGTCTTCAACCCACAGAGAGCCATCAGAAGCATCAACGGGAGTGAGTACCTTGCGGTCCAAATCGTCTATTCCTTTGCGAGCAAGGCTTTTGCGGATATGAGCGGTAATCAGCTTAAGATTTTGTTGCAATGTATCTACATCCTGAAACACAGCTCGGTTAATGCGTTGCAACACATATCGCTCGCCACTGTCTGTAGTGACGAGATAGGTATCGTTAATAAGGCCATTGCCTAACGGAACGGATTCCGTAGCTTTACCATCTGTGGCAAAACAACGAGCAATGTCAAGACTTGAATTGGATACTTGGGCTTTCATCACTGCAAAGTTAACAAAAATTTCTCAATAAAGCTTTATTCATTATGGTAAAATTGTTTCAGTAATTCAACTAAGTTCACAATGAAATCATCTTTCTACTCTTCTTGTTATTGATATAGGTCAATATTTTTATCAATATCCAAAAATATTCAAGAAAATATACTTATTTCATGACTAAAGGGGTAATAAATATAAAATATTATAGTTAATTTTGTAGACGATAAACGGTATAAGTTTTTTCGCTTAACCATTCCAGTTTGGTAATTGACTGTAGTAGAATTGCTCTCCTTGGGAAAGGGGAGCTTTTTTCATTCTTTGTGAAAGCTATAAAATGATTATAGCGAGGATGACAAAGTAATACAATTCCCAAGACTATTCTGTTTGTAATTATTTCGTTCGGGTTTCCAATATTTTCATTCTCCGGTATATTATCTTCATCATCAAAATTTCCGAAAGCGTCATCAGTTACATCTTCATCGGTATTGATTTCGTAATCATAGTCCACCCACATGTCATGTTCCGGGTCCCCGTTATATTGATTATCGTCAAATTCGTTCATAGTCATCTTTAGTTAGCAGACAACAAATCTCTGTCCGTATGTCCCCAAGTGGTGTAACTACACCCTTGTTTATATGATGAAAAACAAAGCCACATTTTTCACATACCCTTTTTGATTTTGTATTGTCTTCGTAATACACACACCACATTTTTTCAAGGCCTAACTCTTTAAAGCCTTTACTTAGTAAAGCCTTGACAGCTTCCGGTATCAGGCCTTTGCCCCAGAAAGGCTTCCCAATCCAATATGCTATCTCTCCTTCTTTTATTCCTAAAGTGTTTTTACTGTCTTGGAAAAGAATTCCGACACTTCCAACAGGTTCATTAGTATCTTTCAATACAACAGCATAAACTTCCGGTGCGGAAAAAACAGTATGTATGAATTCAAGACTATTTTCAACGGATGTATGTACCGGCCAGCCACCATTAAAACCTATGTCCGGATCTGAGGCATATCTATACATAGCCCCGGCGTCGGAGTCCGTCCAAGGTCTAAGTAACAGTCTTTCCGTTTCAATCATATCAGTTTTCTTTTGCATTCCAGTTACAAAGTTATAAAACATTCGCAACATAGAAAAAACAGCGCATTGATACAAATCAACACGCTGTTTTTTTATTTTGTGTATGGATTTTATTTTACAAGATTCTTCTCGCAACGGGCAATGAATTCAGCCAAAGGAGCTCCTTTCAGCAGTCCTACCCGCAACAAGGCGAGATCTATGATCTGGCGAACTTCAGGCTGTTCAGCAGCATATTCACCAACTATCTTTTCTTGCTCTTTGCGGAGTTCTGAGATTTTCTTCTCTTTCTCCTCAAGTTCAGGATTGGATTCGTTGTCTTTCTTCGATTCTTCCGCTATTTCTTTTTCCAGAACTTCTATGTCAGCACGGATAGGTACTATACGGTTCTGTAAAGAAGCCTCGGCAAGCTCTGTTATGTGCTTTATGGCGGGATTCTCGGTGTTGAGACCTAAAGAATAAGAAGTCGGAAGATCGCCATAGAAAGAAGCGAGGCCTGGTTGCATGGACTGCATTTCCTTCATACGACGCATGAACTCATTCTGCGTGACGGTAGCCGGTGCGTCGTTTGCCGAAAGAGCATCGAAGCTTACCATGAACTCCGTCTTTTCAATATGTGGAATCTGTGAACGGAAGATGGTACTCAGCAGATCGGACTGAAGCGGAGTGAGGTCTGCCTTCTTCGTGTCAGTTTTGACAATGAGTTTGTCAACGCTGTCGCTGTCAACACGTATCAGCCTTGTCTTTTCGAGTTTCTGCTCCAACAGAGAGATGACATGATTGTCGAGCTGGCTTTGCATCAGGAGCACACTGTAGCCTTTTGCTTTTGCAGCGGCAATGTAGCTGTATTGCTGTTCCGGATCTGTTGCGTATAACCAGACAAGATTGTCGGTGTTGTCAGTCTGTTCTGCCTGGGTCAATTCACGGTATTGCTGTAGAGTGAAGTATTGCCCGTCACTATCTTTTACCAGATAGAACTTCATGGCAGCATCGCAGAACTTGGCATCAGTGAGCATACCGTAGTCGATGAAGAGCTGGATGTCGTCCCATTTCTTCTCGAATGCACTGCGGTCATCCTTAAGCATCTTATCCAGTTTCTCAGCTACTTTCTTGGAAATATAAGCTGAGATTTTCTTCACTGCGCTATCTGCCTGAAGATAAGAGCGGCTTACGTTCAGTGGAATGTCCGGAGAATCGATGACGCCTTGCATGAGGGTCATGAACTCGGGAACCACGCCTTCTACCTGATCTGTTACATAGACGGAGTTGCAGTACAACTGGATTCTGTTGCGCTGAAGATCTATGTTGCTGTTTACCTTCGGGAAATAGAGAATGCCAGTCAGAGTGAATGGGTAGTCTACGTTTAGGTGAATCCAGAACATCGGATCGGGCATTCCTGGCATCAACTCACGATAGAAACGCAAATAATCCTCATCGGTGAGGTCAGTCGGTTTCTTCGTCCAGAGTGGTTCAGTGGCATTGACGGTATATAGCTCCTTTTCTGCCTTTTCGTCGTAGCTTGTTTTGTCAGTAAGCACAGGGATTGGGAGGAAACGGCAATACTTCTTGAGGAGTTCATCGATACGGCTCTGCTCCAGGAATTGTTTGTCGTCATCATCTATGAACAGGATCACATCCGTTCCGCGGGTCGTCTTGTCTGTCTCTGTGAGAGAATATTCCGGTGAACCGTCACATTCCCATTGCACGGCTTTAGCTCCATCCTTGTAGCTCAGAGAGCGAATCATCACTTTCTTGGCCACCATGAATGCAGAATAGAATCCGAGGCCAAAATGACCGATGATGTTGTTTGCCGTGTCCTTGTATTTTTTCAGGAAATCTTCGGCGCCGGAGAAAGCTATCTGATTGATGTAACGGTCTACTTCATCAGCATCAAGACCAATACCATTATCGGATACTGTAAGAGTGCCGGCGTCCTTGTCGATTTTCACTTCCACTTGAAGTGTCCCTAACTCTCCTTTGAAATCACCAAATTTGAAATCACCAAAGGCAGAAAGAGTGCGCAGTTTCTGGCATGCATCGACTGCATTGCTCACCAACTCACGCAGGAAAATCTCGTGGTCGGAATATAGGAATTTCTTGATTACGGGGAAGATATTGTCGGTAGTAACCCCGATTTTTCCTTGTGCCATTTTATGTTGTGTTTTCGGTTTCATGTATTAAACAAAGAGAAGTGCCTGGCTGTTTGCACTTCTCTATATAATTTACAAAAACCGTGCCGACCTCAGGGTCAGATTTTCCTTTATTAACCTTTCAGCCTCGGAGGTATGATTTCTATCCAGTAACCGTCCGGGTCTTCAATGAAGTAGATGCCCATGGACGGATTCTCGAAACATATACATCCCATCTCTTTATGAAGATTGTGAGCAGTGTCAAAATCTTCCTGCGTATCCACAGCAAAAGCTAAGTGGCTTTCATTCTCACCCAAGTCGTAAGGCTGAAGATGGTCTGCCAGCCATGTCAGTTCAAGACGGAATGATTCTTCCTCTGAAGAAAGGTATGTAATCTTATATCCCTTGTCAGGATGATCTATCTCCCCTACTTTCTCCAGTCCGAGAGCCCGAGAATAGAAAGACATTGAGCGTTCAATGTCCGCTACGTTGATGTTGAAATGGTTGAAGTGAAATTTCATTGTTTCTTTTTTCTCTTAACGATGTTCCGGAATATTTATTTTGCCTTAGTCCTGTCACCTCTTACCACCCTTGCTCTTATCCTGCTTAATGTTTCCGGTGCGATTTTTAGATACTGAGCCATATGTTTTACTGAAAGATGCAGGAAAGTTCCGGAACGGCGTGCCATGAAGTTGCGGTATCGTTCTTCTGCACTACAACGCCCGAAAAAAAGATAGCGCCTTTCAAAACCATATACTTGTTCAGTGAGCAGCTTGCACATCCATTTCCATAAGTCGGGCCATTTATCAAGAAGCCTTCGCATTTCATCATATCCTATAACCCAGATATCAGTCGGTACAACACTGACAAGCGAAAAGATGCTTGGTTCATCATTCCACCAGGAATGCAATGAAGTGAACACATCGCCACCTTCCCCTATTGCCACGGTATCTTCTTCACCTTCCCATTCATTTACAATCCTCATCATGCCGTTTCTATTGAAGTAGAAAGCATGACAAACTTCACCCTGCCGCAAAATAGTCTTGCGGCGTCCGAGGCGCACAAGAACGGCCGCTTCCGTTATTTCATCCACACACTCCGAGGGTAATTTGTGGTGAACTGCAAATATATCTCCTAATAGCCAATCCTTCTCTTCCATACATCTTTAAACGAATTTGATTCTTTTTATTGTTTGCTGAATATGACATTATTCTGTTTCTCTGATATAAGTCATTATTTTGGAAAATAATTCACTCTAATTTTGCCACGGATAAATTCTACAGCATGAAACAATTCAACCTACTTGCACTGATTCTATGTGCAATGCCTCTGTACGGAGGCTCACCTACACAGGCTGTCGAAAAGTCCATGGCAACAGAGGCCTGGACTTTCCCGCTACCTGAAAACAGCACTGTTGCTGAACAGTCGGTTACATTGCATGACCTGCAACGTAACAGTATCATTCAAGGACGAAGGGCAACTTCTTCCTCCGATTCCCTCCTTTTTGTGGGAAGTGTCATTTCAACAGGAAACACTTCAATCAGACCAATGGGACTGTATTCGTTCACAGAAGGGGGCACTTTCACTACTCTGTTCAAAGGGCTGAGAAGTACCGGCGGAGGAGCGTTGGCAAGGGATCTGTTCCATTCTATCATGTACACATCCCCGGCTCCCGGTGTCTTCTCCACAACATGGATGAAAATCAATCCTATTACGTGGAAACGTACCGGAGGAGCGAATATGTCGATTGCCGATATAGCAGGCAGCGACATGGCATACGACCCTACCACAGACAATGTGTATGGCTGCTACTACAATTCCAAGGGAACGGGCTACGTCTTCGGCTACGCTGACTTCGAGTTGAAGAAACGTACCGTGATCCGCGAACTGGAACAGCCTTGGATGGCCGTGATGTGCGATGCTCAAGGTCAAGTCTATGCGATAGACTCCAAAGGAGATCTGCTGAAGGTAGACAAAAAGACAGGCACAACTACCCGTATCGGTGCTACCGGACTCGCACCTTACTACATGACCTCCGGTACCATAGACCCGGTTACAGGACGTTGCTTCTTTACCGTCAGCACGGAAAGTCACCGAGCAGGGCTCTATGAAATCAATCTTCAGAACGGTCTGGCTACCAAAGTCCTTGACTTCCCATATAATGAGGAAGTAACAGCGCTCTCCGTTGTGCGTGAAGCAGTACATCCTGAAGCCCCCGGAGCTGCTAAGAACCTCAAAGTGAATTTTGAAAACGGCAATCACACAGGTACCGCAAGTTTCTCTACGCCGACAACCACCGCCAATGGTACTGCTGCATCAGGAGCGATTCGTTACCGTGTGGTAGTGGGCGGAATCGTTGTTGCGGAAGGGGAAACAGCTTATGGTTCTCAGGTCTCTGTGCCCGTGGAAGCGAAAGCAACCGGAAGCACTCGTTTCACAGTTCTGCTTATCAATGACCATGGTATATCTCTGCCTACGAGAATATCCTCATTTGTCGGCAACGGCACTCCTCGTGTTCCCTCTCCTGCTCTGACTTATGCCGATGGCATCTGCACTGTAAAATGGTCACATATCAATTCTACTCTGGAAGGCGGATACTTCAGTGCTTCGGAAAGATACTACACCATTACCAGAATCTCCGACGGCAAAATACTTGCCGATTCGCTTCAAGAAGCAGAATATCATGACACAGTGGGTAATACGGACCGTCTGAGCAAACATCAATATACGGTGCAAGCCCATTTCCGTGGGAATCAGTCAGGCATAGGCAAGACCAAGGCTGTTATTTCCGGCAGTGTCATAGAGCCTGCCTTCAGCGATAATTTCGACAACAAGGATCTCAATGCTTTCTATACCATCATCAATTCCAACGGTGATGCCAAGACTTGGATTCAGCGCTCATCCACTACCGGAGGTTTCAGCTGCAGTGGTGTTGCAGAAACAGCAATGGATGACTGGCTGATAACACCGCCGATAAGGCTGAAAGCGGGATATATCTACCGGCTCCAGCTTATAGCAAGTGCTGGCTATGCGTCCAAATCCTCTGAACGAATGGAGGTGAAATGGGGCAAGAGCAATACTGTGGATGGAATGACAGAGCAACTGATAGCTCCAGTTATTCTCGACAAAAGCACTGATTCGTATTACACCGCATGGCTGCGTCCGCAGGCAGACGGAATCTATTATGCCGGAATCCATGGCATTTCAGATGCTGGTTCATACCGTCTGGATATAGATAATCTGCTTATCGACGAGGCTGTAAGCGTAAAAGCTCCGGCAGTGTCGGAAGGATTCACCACTGCTCCCGCTGAAGATGGTACTCCCTCGGCTCAGTTCTCGTTCAATGCCCCGACCAAGGCAATTGACGGTTCAACTCTTAAAGAGATAACCAATGTGACAGTTATTAGTAACGGAAGGCAGATAGCAGCATTCGAAAACGTACAACCCGGGTCCAGACTCACATTCTCCGATACCACAGAGAAGGCCGGTTCGGTGAGCTATACAATAACGGCATCCAATACCTTTGGCAAAGGACAGCCTCTCGAAGTAACTTCTTTCCTTGGCATCAACACTCCTGCCGATGTTTCGGATCTGACTTTCACCGAGAATTCCGCAAAGCCGGGACAGGTAACAATATCATGGACTGCCCCCGAAGTAGACAAAGATGGCAACCCGCTGAACAAGAATCTGATTTCCTACACCGTAACCCAGCTGAAGACCAGTGGCGAAGTCGTGGTGGCAGAAGGCTTAAAACAATGTTCTTATACATATCAGGCTGTTTCTCCCGAAGCAGACCAGGAATTCCTTGCCTACGGAGTCTATGCAGTAACCAAAGGCGGCAAATCGGCAGGAAAAGGCACACAGACACTCAGCGTAGGTACACCTTATAAGAATCCGTATAGGGAATCGTTTGCTAACGGACACATCTCACATAATCTCGGCATCAATAGACTTGTAGGCAGCAAAGCTCAATGGGTAGTGGCCAATGAAGCCACCTTCACAGATATGGAACCTGCTGATGGAGATGCAGGATTCATGGCCTTCAAGGGAGAAAACATGCTTGACTCAGCCCGACTTTACACTGGTAAAATAGCCCTTGACCCGATATCAACTTCGGCGCTGACTTTCTTTACATTCAACATCACTGAACAAGGTAAAGACATAAACACCTTGACCGTTGAAGTAAACAGCGGCAACGGATGGAAAAAAATACAAACTGCTACTGTAGACGCACTGTGCAACAGCCTTCCCGGCTGGCAGAGAGTGGAAATCGACCTGTCTGCCTACAAAGGGAAGACTGTTCAGATAGCATTCACTGCGTGTGTCCACCTTTACGCTTTCGTAATGATAGATGCAGTGCGTATTGGCTCTATCACAGACCGAAATCTTGCTTTACAAAACATCATCGTACCGATAGAGAGTCAACCAGGGATGCCTGTAAATATCACGGCATCTGTTGGAAATGAAGGACGACAGACGGCCAATGGATACAGTGTGCGCCTTATGCGCGGTGATAAAGTAGTCAGCGAGCTTCCGGGAACGGAACTTAAACCGGGATTGAAGAATTCTGTACATTTCACAGATACACTGAGTGTACTGGATGATGAAGAGGTAACTTATAAGGCGGAAGTCGCATGGGCAGATGACCAGATTTCAAATGACAATATCAGTGATGTTGCCAAGACAAAGCTTTCCTTGCCTGTATGGCCTGTACCGACAAATCTGCAAGGCGAACAGACAGGCAGCAAGATTAAGTTGTCTTGGACAGCTCCTGACCTTGTGGGCGGCAGCGCTGCTGTAACTGAATCTTTCGAGTCATATCCCGCTTATTCCAATTCAAACCTTGGTAACTGGACTCTTGTCGATGCAGATCAGGGAAATATCGGTTCCATGCAGAACATTGCCATTCCCGGCATTGACCAAGGTTCCATGCAGTCCTGGTTTGTCATGACATCCCAGTTGCGTCCTGAGAATACCACTTTTGCAGCTCATTCCGGAAATCAGTATCTCAGCAACATGTATGTGGCTAAGAACGGTCAGGCTATAGCTTGCGATGACTGGCTTATTTCTCCCCTCTTGAGCGGTAAAGCTCAGACAATATCCTTCTGGGCGAAGAGTTATAACTCAAAATACCTCGAATCGTTCCGGGTTATGGTATCTTCATCCGATAAGGAAATAGCTTCCTTTACCCAGCTCGATGCCAAAATGGACATCTCCGGTACCTGGACAGAATACAGCTTTACCTTACCTGCAGGGACCAAGTATTTCGCAATACGCTGTGTCAGCTTCGACCGCATGATGATGCTGATTGACGATGTGACATACCAACCTGCCTCCGGAGACTCATTAGTTCTTGCCGGTTACAACGTTTACCGCGACGGCGTCAAAATCAACTCCGCTCCAGTAAACACCACCGAATATCTTGACAGAACTGCCGTTAAAGGTAACCACAGATATCGCGTAACGGCTGTTTATAATGCCGGAGAATCACGTCCCACCAATGAAGTCAGCGTTGTTCATACCGGAGTAGATGCATTGGACGCACCACAGATAGCCATCAGTTCTACGGACAATGGCATACTTATTTCCAATGCCTCCGGCAAACATGCTGAGATAGCTGATATTGCAGGCAAAGTGATATTTGCAGGCAATTTAAAGGCGGATTACACTTTTATTACGACTGGAAGAGGAATCTACATAGTCCGCATAGAAGGTAAAGCAATAAAGCTCATAGTTGAATGATAATTACCGAAAAGCAGGTAACAGTTCAACTTAAAATGTAGCAGAAGTCAGGACCGGGTCTTATAGGCTCGGTCCTTTCGTTATGTGGCAACCAAACATTATAGGGATTCAAATTGTTAAATTTACATAATACTAAAAAACACACGCTTTACGATGAATTTCAATAACTTCACCATCAAAAGCCAGGAGGTTATACAGAAGGCCATAGACCTGACGAAGGCTTCGGGACAACAGCAGATAGAGCCGTTGCATATCCTGAAGGCTTTGCTGCAGGAGAATGAGTCCATCTGCAACTTCATATTCCAGAAGTTAGGTGCCGGTCAGCCGGCACTTAAGCAGGCTATAGATAAAGAAATAGGCTTGCTTCCCAAGGTTAGCGGCGGTGACGTCATGCTGAGCAGGGAAAGCAACGACGCTTTGCAGAAAGCCATTGACTTCTCTAAGTCGATGGGCGACGAATATGTCTCTGTGGAAGCAATGCTTATGGGTATTCTCAAATCCAAGAGCAGAGCTTCGCAACTGATGAAGGATGCCGGCCTTACTGAAGACGGACTGAAAGCTGCCATCATAGAACTTCGCAAAGGAGAGAAGGTTACAGGCCAAAGCGCAGAGGAAAGCTACCAGGCTCTTTCAAAGTATGCTGTCAACCTGAACGACAGGGCACGCAATGGCAAACTGGATCCCGTTATAGGCCGTGACGAAGAGATTCGCCGTATTCTGCAGATTCTGAGCCGCAGAACCAAGAACAATCCTATGCTTGTAGGCGAGCCAGGAACAGGCAAGACCGCCATTGCAGAAGGTCTGGCAATGCGTATAGTACGTGGCGATGTACCTGAGAATCTAAAGACAAAACAGATTTTCAGCCTCGACATGGGTGCTTTGGTAGCAGGAGCAAAATACAAAGGAGAATTTGAGGAAAGACTGAAAGCAATTGTGCAGGAAGTCACCAAGAGCGATGGAGAGATTATTCTTTTCATTGATGAAATCCACACATTGGTAGGTGCAGGAAAAGGTGAGGGCGCCATGGATGCCGCCAACATCCTGAAACCGGCATTAGCTCGTGGCGAACTCCGTTCCATAGGCGCCACTACTCTTGACGAATACCAGAAGTATTTCGAGAAGGACAAGGCTCTGGAGCGTCGTTTCCAGAAAGTGATGGTTGATGAACCCGACGAAATGGCCGCCATCTCCATTCTTCGTGGTCTGAAAGAACGCTATGAGAATCACCATAGTGTACGTATCAAAGATGAAGCCATCATCGCAGCCGTACAGCTTTCGGTACGCTATATCACAGACCGATTCCTTCCGGATAAGGCTATTGACCTTATTGAAGAGGCAGCTTCCCGCCTTCGTCTGGAACGTGATTCCATGCCTCAGGCACTCGATGAGGCTGCAAGAGCAATCATGCAGCTGGAAATTGAACGTGAAGCCATTAAGCGCGAAGGCGACGAGTACAAGCTCAAGGAGATTGACGAGAAACTCGGAAATCTGCGTGAGACGGAGAAGAGTCTCAAGGCTAAGTGGATGGCCGAGAAGACTGAGATAGAGAAGATTCAGAAGAATAAGCAGGAGATCGAAAACCTGAACTTCGAGGCTCAGAAAGCACAGAACGAAGGCAACTATGCAAGGGTTGCTGAGATTCGCTATTCGCTCATCAAGCAGAAAGAAGACGAAAACAAGGAAATCCAGACAAGACTTCGTGAGCTTCAGGGCGAAGGTGCCATGATTAAGGAAGAGGTCGATGCCGAGGACATAGCCGAA
>CAJMDR010000025.1 GCA_905212215.1 uncultured Porphyromonadaceae bacterium | reverse complement strand
AGGAGAAGCTGCTCCACCTTGAAGAGGAGCTGCACCGCAGGGTTGTGGGCCAGGACGATGCCATAAAGGCCGTCAGCGACGCCGTACGCCGTTCTCGCGCAGGCTTGAATGATCCCCGCAGACCTATCGGTTCTTTCATCTTCCTCGGTACTACGGGTGTTGGCAAGACTGAGCTTGCAAAGGCACTTGCGGAATATCTGTTCGATGACGAGGACATGATGACCCGTATCGACATGAGTGAATATATGGAGAAGCACTCTGTGAGCCGCCTGGTCGGAGCTCCTCCGGGATACGTAGGCTACGAGGAAGGTGGTCAGCTTACTGAAGCTGTGCGTCGCAAACCATATAGCGTTGTGCTTTTCGATGAGATTGAGAAAGCGAACCCGGATGTGTTCAACATCCTGCTTCAGGTTCTTGACGATGGCCGTTTGACAGATAACAAGGGCCGTTTCATCAACTTCAAGAACACCATCATAATCATGACCTCGAACATGGGCTCGCAGCTGATAAGGGAGAACTTCTCCAAAATCACTGACGAGAACCGAGAGGAGACGATAGAGCGCACGAAGAAGGATGTGCTGGACATGCTCAAGCAGACCATCCGTCCGGAGTTCCTGAACCGTATTGACGAGATCGTGATGTTCGAGCCGCTGAACAAGAAGGATATCCGCAAGATCGTGGACATCCAGGTCAACAGCGTCAAGAAGATTCTTGCCGGTAACGGAGTTGAACTGAATGTGACTCCGGCCGCAGAAGAACTGCTTGCCGAAGACGGATATGATCCCGAATTCGGCGCACGACCTGTGAAACGTACCATCCAGCGAATGGTGCTCAACCAGTTGTCAAAAGACATTCTTGCCGGGAAGGTAGACCGCGAGCATCCCATCACCATCGACCGTGACGGCGACACCCTTGTCTTCAAGAACTAATATGTCGAAACACCCATAAACTATAAATTGACAATGAGAACCATACACTACCTACGGTTCTCATTGTTTCGTATATATTTATGGAAAGAAAGACATAAAAACATAAGGGTGTAACGAGAGGATGGTTTATGAAATGCTATTTGCCTGTGGATTATTATTCATTTTATGAAAGTTTTATTAACTTTGCAGACGAAAAGAGGAAACAGATAATTTAGGAATAATGCGCACTATCCACTCGTTTAAGCCGGGAGAACTGTTTCATGAACGTTATCGCCTGAAGAAAATCATAGGCGTAGGTGGCTTTGCGGAGGTATGGCTCGTCGACGATACTCTTGTCGACAAGGAGACAGCCATCAAGATCTATGCCCAATTGGATTCTGACGGTACTGAGCAACTGAAGAAGGAATATGCCAACGTGGAGGCGTTCTCGCATCCCAACATCCTGAAAGCGGAGCATTTCGCTATCTGTAACAAACGGCCTTACCTGAAGATGAAATACTGTGCCGGAGGTAACCTCAGCACTCATATCGGTACTTTTACCGCTACTGACATGCTCTATGTCGTTCGCGACATCATGAGTGCGTTGGCATATCTTCACGAGAACAATATAGTCCATCAGGATATAAAGCCGGCGAACATACTCATCGATACGTCGAGTTCCCGCGCCAATTTCGTGTTGTGCGACTTTGGCATCAGCTCGCGTACCCGTACCAGCATGTCGCGTTCCATGCGAGACCTCAAGGAGAACATGCAGTTCATGACTACCTTCTACGCGCCTCCGGAGAAGTTCAGCGCCCGCCAGCAGGATCATGAACCCTTTGCCGAAGGCGACATTTTCTCATTTGGTGTCACTCTGCTGGAGCTTACGGGAGCTTTGAACGGCATCGACACATCTCTCGGACAAGAGATGATGTATAAGAACGTGAGGAATGTGGATCTAAGTTCACTGCCCTCTGAACCCTTGAGACTGATGGTGGCGAGGATGCTCCGTTTCGACCGCAAGGAACGCGGAACGGCAAAGCTGTATCTTGACTGGGCAAAGAATATCATTGAGAAGTTAGGCAGCTCCGAAATCACCAATATAAAGACTGTAGGCAATCTTGAAGGCGAGCAAGAACGTTATATGGAACGTCTTGCCGAGAATATGGGTCTGAAGCCTGTCATTTCCGGCAAGGTCAAGGTAGTAACATCCGGCGGTGATGACCTGAATGGTGAAGCTGAAATAAACAAACCTAAAGAGGAGGAGAGCCAATCCAACATCTACCACGACGATGTGATGGTTGATGTGGACGATGATTCTTTAGAAGTCATAGAAGCCGATTTTGAAGAAGAGGCTAATGATAATGATGATCCCCGAACACAGTTCAACAATCCGAAAGGGGAATATGAGGAGGACGATGACGATTTAGTTCTTGAACTTGAGCCGGACGAAGAACCTGCTTCGGAGCAAAAGGAGGTGATTGAGCAGCAAAAAGGAGCAGATAAGTCAGGCGCCAATAAGGTGAAAAAAGTGGATATTGTCTCTTCTTTCAACGATGGCGCCACTGTAGTCAATGATTCGGATAATTCATTCAATCGCGCTTCATACTATCCCGACAACGGGACTCAATATGGATTACGTAATCCATACAACGGCTTTTCCGATAATGACAACAAAACTAAGGACATCAAGTCCGTAAGCCGTCATACTCCCGGCAAGAAAGGGCTATGGCTTGTGCTTGTGCTTTCGGCATTGCTTGCCGGAGCAATTACTTTTGGCGTCATCTATATGGTTCGTGACCAGTCTGACAGTTCTACTGCAGTAACCGAGGAGACAACACAGGATGATGAAATATATATTCCGACTACTGAGGTAACTTCCATGGAAACAGAGGTGAACACTCTGAAAGAAGCGGTGGATGGTTTCTCCAAAACTGTTTTCAAAAGCCAGAAGAAGTTTAACAACGACCGGTATAATATAGTAAACGACATAAGAAAGCAGATAGACAAGATACGCACATACAGCGATTCCAAGACATCGAGCAATGGCGAGAAAAAACAACTGAACGATATGCTCGAACGTTTGAGGAAACTTCAGGAACGCATGGATGGTTTCACATATCTAAGCGGCTCTACCCCCATTGGAGGATAAACTACTTGGAAACAAGATTAAATCTTTACTGAGGTATTGCAGTTGGAACAATTTCATGTTGAAACATTTTTCCAAGCGGTTTAAATGACAAAACAGGGCATTCATCAAAAAACAGTTGTCCGTATCGGCGATAGTTAGTATATTTGCACGATGAAGTGAAATGTCGCCATCAGACAAAGCATTCACTTCGACCGCGGCGCACAGCGCCAAAGGAAACAAAAAGAAAACAACCTACACCATAGCAATGGCAAGAATAGAATTCAATACGGCATTCCGCACCGATAAAGCAGGAAGAGCGGCAAACCAGGATAATGGTTTCTGCGTGCTTGACCTCAAGAACCAGGACTCCCAGAGCGGAAAAGAGATCAATACAGACCGCACCATACCATTGGGAGAATACGGCGCTTTGTTCGTGGTTGCCGACGGTATGGGAGGCATGAATGCCGGAGAAAAGGCTAGCGAATTAGTTGTGGCAGGCATGCAACGGGAGTTTGCCAATGTCTCGGCGCAGAATGTAGCCACACCCGATGACATGGCTGCATTCATGAACAGCGCCATAGTTAATGCCGACAATGATGTAAAGCAATATGCCCGCAAAAATCCCAACACCAGAGGAATGGGCTCCACTATCGTAGCTTTGTGGATATTCAAAAAAATTGCCGTTGCAGCATGGGTGGGCGACAGCCGTATCTACCGTTTCAACCCCTCTAACGGACTTGTCCGTCTTAGCCATGACCACAGCTATGTGCAGAATCTTGTCGATACAGGCCGTCTGCCGGAACACATGGCATTCAATCATCCCGATTCAAATATCATCACTCGCTCGTTAGGTGATAACGGCGAACCGGCAAAAGCTGAGACAAGGATATATAAGGTATATGACCTTGACGAGTTCCTTCTCTGCTCCGATGGTCTTTGTGGGTTGCTTACCGACGAGGAAATAGAGGAAGTAATGCGTGCGAATACCGGTTCCTCCAAACATACCCTTGATGCCCTTTGGAAAGCAGCTGATAAAAAAGGATTCACAGACAACTGCACAATAGAGGTGATATGTGTTACCGGTGAATTACCTGAGGCAAAGAAAGGAAAGTGTGAGGGCTATCCGGAAATCGTTCCTCCTTCCCGCAACAATTACGCGAGTAATGCACGGGTCACGACAGCTGTACCGGAGAATGTAGCATTACCAAATCAGAGTATGCCCGCTCCTCCAGGACACAGTTCTTACCGCAACACAATACTCTACCTCATCATCGGGCTGGTTGTTGCCTGTGGTGCTGTGGGTGTTTATTATCTTCTCAACAAAGATAAAGACAAGAAAGCTGAAGTTGTCACTGTTGATGATGAGAATGACGACATCAATAATTTCTCAAGTGAAGTGAAGAAACTGGCAGATGATTACAATGCCCTTTCTGAGCAACTTGCTGAATATAACGACAGGATTCCTTCTTCCTTCACACAGAGAATCAAAGACCTTCAGAACAGGTGTTCCAATCTGGAGAATCAGAACCTCTCTGATAAACAGCGTACTATTGTAGAAGAGTTAAAGCTCCACTGCACTGAACTACTTCACCGTACGGAGTCAGAAGCCTTCAACGAGCCGAGGTCTATTCCGACTCAGGCAAATCCTGCTATACCATCCGGTAAAAAGCCCGAAGCCAAACGGTCTACAAAGAATCGCGAGGAAAAGAAACAAGATCCTAAAAAGACCGGAGGCAATATTGAGACTCACGAGACACCGCATCAATCTTCCGCAGAGCAGTCTGCCAAACCAAAAGAACCGAAGAAAAGCAGGCCAATGGGTCCTACTAAAGAACCCCAAAATTGAAATTGAGGCACTACTCTATAAATTTTAAATCGGTTCAGTTATAAGGCTATATCTCTGATTAGCTGATGATTCAAAGCTTGCTGGAAACAGGATACTTATTCGCAGAACGCTACCGGCTTGAGAAATTTCTCGGTGCCGGTGGCTTCGCTGTTGTATGGCGTGCTTACGACACTCTCACCAACACTTCCGTAGCTCTGAAGATTTTTACCAATCTCGACGACCAGAGCATCCAGGATCTCGCCTCAGAATATCGTACTGTTCAGGACATCTCTCATCCTGCCATTATCAGAGCTGAACATTTCGACAGGATAGGCAACAATCCCTATCTGGTAATGAAGTTCGCCGATGGTGGTAATCTTGCGGGCAAAGTGGGATTATTGAATCCTTCCGAGGTTATGGCCATGATGCGTCATATAACCAGAGCACTTGAGTACATCCATCAGCGTAATCTGATCCATCAGGACATCAAGCCTGCAAATATACTTGTAGACCACTCCGATAATATAACCCAATATGTACTAAGCGATTTCGGTATATCATCCAAAAGCCGGACTCGTCTCAGCCAGAGCGTAAAAGATGCCGGAAAGGGGGACTGTCTGACATACGCTTATGCACCACCTGAAAAATTCTCACCTCGTCGCGAAGAACGCCTTCCCAACCCTAAAGGTGATATCTTTTCACTTGGAATTACTGCTTATGAGTTATTGACTGGTCATCTGCCGTTCGATGACCTTGACACAGGCCGTGAATTGTTCTACCATCCTGAGGTCAAAATAGACTTCTCTGAGATCTCTGATAATAGGCTAAGGAACATCATTGCTGCGTGTTTGCAGGCTAATCCTGGAAAACGTCCGAATGCTTCACAGCTTAAACAGCTTCTTGATGGTAAAAACGCGCAACAAGTTCAAAATGCGCAAAACGGACCTAAAACCTCTTACGGCCCATTTCATGAAGCACCTTCAGTAAAAGTGAAGAGAGTTGACAATACTGGTTCATCCAATGGTTATGTCAATGACAAAGCTAAAAGTAATGAGGATATTCATGCTACGCATACACAGCGTATTGAGTATGACAAATATGAACAGAAAGCAGTCAACAATAATAAGAAGAAGAAAAAATCAAGTCTGAAATATTGGGTATTTTTTGTTATTGTAATAGCTTTAATTATTATAGGCTATATTATGGTAAAAAATCATACCCGTTTCTTGGATAACTTCAATTTTGATAGTCTTAAAAAAATTGAAATGGGAATACCCTCTAAGGTTAAAGATCATTCCGATAATAAACAGAAAACTGCGGATGATTCAGATCATGGTTCCTCATTCCTGAAAAAAGAAGCGACTGAAGTATCAGATAGCACTCCTGGCACAACCGAACATGAGGTTTACGAAGTATTACCTAACGATTCAACATCTATGTAATTATGAACTCTAACAATACTAACTATAATTTTCGCGAAGGCGACTTCTTTACACAAAGCAAACGCTATCGTCTTGAAGAAGTGATTGGTATAGGTGGCTTTGCCGAAGTATGGAAAGCACTTGATACATACACCAATCAATATATCGCTATAAAAATTTTCTCCAAGCTAAATGAAGAAGATCTCGGGAACTTAGCAAAAGAGTATTCCCAGATGAAAGACCTTAACCATCCCAATATTCTTAAGGCAGAGCATTTTGACCTTTGGGACGGTATTCCTTACTTAATAATGCAGTATTGTGCCGGAAGCAGCCTTGACCGTAATTTAGGCAAATTAAGTGAAGCGGACCTCATGGCCATGGTAATGGACGTGAGCATGGGTCTTGATTTCCTTCATAACAGACACTTGGTACATCAGGATATTAAACCTGCAAACATACTTACCGCATATAATGAAGATGGAACATGTGTCTTTAAACTTAGCGACTTCGGTATTAGCAAGAATACATGGGTAAATCTCAATAACAGGCTTAGCGGTCGTGCGCAGCAGACAAGCATGACTCCCGCTTACGCACCACCAGAGAAATTCTCGCAGAATCCTGAAGACCGTGTAGCAGATGCCAAAGGTGATATTTTCAGCTTCGGTCTTACATTATATGAAATAATTACCGGTACATTGCCTTATGGTGAAATTTCTACCGGTAACCAGATGCAGAATTATCCGGAGGTGACAATAGACCTCTCCCCCATTCCTTATCCAAGGATGAGGTGGATAATCGACTGGTGTACAAAACGCGACATGAACCTCCGTCCTTCGGCAAGCCAGATTCGATATATGGTGTTGTCGGACGAGATTCCTGAGATATATCTCCAGAATTATGCGGATGAATATCCGCAGGACAACGAAGATTATCCCCGGAGTAATGAGGATTATCTTCAAAATCAGGAGGAGTACCTGCAACAAGAGGAGCAAAATGAAGAAGAAGAGTTTAATCAGGAAGAGATGGAAATCATTCCTGACGAAGACTTCATGGAGGACAATGAATATTCTGATGCAGACCAGGTAACAGGAAATCCGTTAGAGGAAGAGACTGTAATAGCCAATTCTTCTGCAATAAATGAAACTGAGGATGACGTTCCGGCTGAAAATTCAGTTGAAACGCCTGAAGATATTAGTCAGAACCAGTCTTCCGCACAGGAAGAACCAATACAAGAAACTGAAATAAGTTCTTCCGAGACTCAGATTCCTGAACCTCAGCCTAAAAAGAAAAGAAAAGCCCGCAAGTTTGATCTTAATAAAGCCGAAGATGCAGATTCTTCCGAGACCGTTGTTGTTCCCGCTCCTGAACAGAAGAGAAAAACTCGTAATTTCAATCTAGAGAAAGACGAAGAATGTGCAACTGAAGAAGAAACTGTAAAAACTTCTGTTCTGCCTGAAAATAAAGATAGGCAGGAAGAAACTTCTACACAAGATTCTTCAGAGGCAAACGCCCCTCATGAAACAGAAGAGTATCCTGTTGCCGGAAATGAGCTGGCAGAAATAGCTTCTGTTTCTGAAAAAGTTACAGGCAATACTAATTTAAAGGCTTCCAAGTCTAAAAAAGGAAAGAAGTCTAATAAAGCGCCTAAAGTTCAGGAACAGCAAGAAACACAACAGAAGTCTAAGGAAGCAGATGAGGTGCAGGAAGAAGCATCGGACTCATCTACGATTATTTCTGAGGATTATGAACCGGAAGAGGAAACTGCAACCATAGTAAATGTACCTGCAAAAGAAGAGACCCAACCGATTCAGCAGCCTTCACGCAAGAAGAATTTGATGTTTGCAATTGCCGGAGGTATAGTGGGAGTCGCAGCAATTACTGGCATAGCTTTATGGCTGTCAAAGTCTAATGGACCTGAGGAAGCTTCTCCGGAGACGATAACAGCTTACAAGCCCGTAACCGACACTGTCATGGTCAATGATATACCGTTGGTAATGGTGAAGGTGCCTTCCGGAACCATGACTTTAGGTTATGACATAGCCCAGGATCCCAAACTTGACAACAAAAAGGAGAATGTAGCGGCATTTACCATTGGCCAGACCGAGGTTACACAGAAGCTGTGGCAAAGCATTATGGGAACGAACCCTTCAACTGTGAAGGGTGACGATCTCCCGGTCAACAATATCAGTTGGGAAGACGCACAGAGTTTCATAACAAAGCTCAACGCCACAACTGGCAAGACGTTCACATTACCGACAGAACTTCAATGGGAGTATGCTGCAAAGATGCAGCCCGGAAATCCTAATGCACTTTATGCCGGAACGAGTCAGGATCCGGCAACTTTGGGTTGGCTGAAATCGAACTCGGCAAACACCATACATCCAGTTGCCCAGAAAGAAGCAAGTGTGTTAGGAATATATGACATGGCAGGAAATGTTATTGAATGGTGCGAGGATGTCTACACAGATACCAATGGCAACTCCCCGGACAATAATGCCAGCCATGTGCTCCGTGGCGGTTACTATGATTCCGAACCTAATGCCGTACGTACCACTGCCAAGGCAAGCTACGACAAGGCTAAAAAGTCGCCGGCCTTTGGTTTACGTGTAGTTATGAAATAGCATTGGAGCTGATTTATGGCCAATATTCTCCTCACAAATAGGTGTGTGCGCAGTTGTCCGTACTGTTTTGCCAAACAGCACATAGAAACAGCACCACCTACTGATTTATTAACATTGGAAAATCTGGTGTATATAACTGATTTTCTGATTGCCGGTGGTGAATCCTCGGTCTCGCTCCTCGGAGGTGAACCGTTGCTGCATCCGCAGTGTATGGCGATTGCCAAATATCTGACTTTAAGAGGTCTAAATGTAACAATTTTCACCTCTGGCATAACCTCTCCTTCCAATCTTGAATCCATCAAGGAGGATTTGAAATATCTTTCTCCCCGAGAGCTTAATATTGTTGTCAATTACAATAATCCGGATAATACGGCTCCTGCTGAGATACAAAGAATTGATGCCTTTCTTGAGGCATGTGCTCCTTTCTGTTCTCTCGGCATAAATATTTACCGACAAGGTTTTAGCTATGATTATGTTGTAGAGGCAAAGAGTCGTTTCAATCTGCAGCCATCGCTTCGGATTGGTCTGGCACATCCAATTCCCGGAACGGAAAATAACTGCTTGCCTCCCAATAAGGCTATAATGAAGTCCATGGCTGATGACCTTGTCAAGGCTATCCCTATGCTGGAAAATGCAGGCATGAAAATATCTATGGATTGCGGATTCCCTTTATGTGCATTTTCTGATGATGCTCTCGGCGTGCTGTATCGACATAACCCTTCCGGAATGAGATTCAAATGTGGTTCAGCAATTGATATTTCACCAGAAATGCTTGCTTGGAACTGTTTCCCGTTAGAGAATGTGCACTGTGTCTCCCTCTTTGAATTTAACTCCTTTGCTGAACTGAAAGAACATTTCAAAGATTATAGCCGAAGCATTAGACAAAACAATGGCATATTCAAAGAGTGTTCTGACTGTTCACATAAAGAAATATGTGATGGTGGCTGTTTGAGTCATATTCTGAAAAGGAAGAATGGAAACATAATGAATTAAAAGGGAGAAATATATGGTTTCAAGAGAATTGTACACATTCTTCACCGCAGAAAATCTCGAAAGACTTAAAGACTGCAACGACTCTATTATTATTGATTATAATGGAGATGAAAGTGCAGCTAAAGCAATCATAGCATCTTCACTTGATAAAAATGTAATCATTACATTTAACAAAAGACCGGAGTCGTTGGAAGCTCTCTTCGAAATTATTACTTACTATTATTATACCCCTCTTCCTCATGGCAATATTGCACCTTTCAGTGAGATTCATGAGAATCTTAATGATAAGTTTACAGTAGAAAACAGAAAATGCAAGGGCTGTACTTATAATAATCTTTGCGGCATAGTTTTCTGTAAAAATAAACCGTTGCCCGGGAAAAAGTGTCTTGAACTGATGGGAGAAATTCAAGATGCTGAATCTCTCTTCTCTTCTCGAGCAACAATAAACGAGAAATATTAAAAACCATGAATAAAGAAAATCTTCAACAACGTCGTCGTGCAGCCTTAAAGAGAATAGGCATAATGGCTGGAGCAACCGCAATCACCATAGGAAGCTCCATGCTCAGCAGTTGCAGTAAAAGCGACAAGGAACCGGCAAATCAAAAATTAGCAGCCAATGTGGGTCCCGCCGCATATACTAATACATTCCCAGAATCAGAATCTCAAGAGACGGAAAATGTAAACATTCCGACCAATACCGCCAAAGATTCTCCGGCAGCAAAACCAGCGAATAAGAAGGAAAGTAAGACGACGACTTCCAAACCTTCTCCGAAACCAGAGTCGGTACCTTCTAAACCCAAGCCCGTTCAACCGGTTAAACCTCAACCCTCCTCCAACAACACCTACACCCATTTCGATTAGTCCATTATAATTATAAAGCGCGGCTGAGATAAAAGAAGATTTGTCTCAGCCGCGCTTGTATTACTGGATGTCAAATTTAGTGATAGGCTAAGTTATAGCCGTTTTGCTGTATGTATGGCTGTGGGTAACCATGGTTAACGTACATATCGCTTTTCTTGACAACATATTTGCAGCCACAGAAAGGACATTTTCTCTGCATCTCAAGGCTTTCATAGGAAAGAGTGACGGGGAAAGGTCTGTCACATTCTGGATTGGGACAGCGATATCTATCCTTTAATTTGGTATCTACATCCTTCTTGCGCATCACAAAGGTATTCTGCGGGTTCATGCTGCGGACGTAGAAATATATGCCGATTGCCAATGTTATGACTGTGCATATAATCTTAATCGGCAAGGCCATAGAACCTACCAGACTCTCCGGCAAAAACCACACAAGCATTCCCAACTGGGTAAAAATGCCTTGAAGACGCTGTTTGTTGCTTTCTTTCTGTAGCTTGAGTTGTAATTCCGTCAGTTCGTCCTGATAATCCTGATAAATGCCTTGCAGATGATTAATGGAATAAGGCTTCGACCACTTGATCTTCTTCAGGAGTTGTTTGAAGGGCAGACGGTAACGGTTATAACCTAATTCTATGATTGAATCATCGTCTATCCATGCCTTTTCGATGGGCTGGCCATTGACGTAAGTTACATTCTGAGGATTTAGATTTATCAGTTTGAGCTGTCCGTCAGTATAAAACTCAAGGCGACAATGCGCTGTCTGCTCCTTGGGTTTATAACGGCTTACACAATTGTCGGCAATCTCGTCCAGCAAAGTAAGACTTGTAGGACTCTTGAATACTCCTAATCTGGAAGTGTTCGGATCGCGACCTATGAATACTGAAGACTGTAATTCAGACATTTCTCACTTTTTTTACAGGTCAAGATTTTTCACTGATTACTGAAAAGCAGTTTAGTTCTACCCAAGGTTATTACATCGCCGAAACGGAGTGCCACCTCTTCCCCATGTACAAGTTGGCGCTGGCCGACTATTATAGGATTAGTGGACTTAAGCACCTTAAGCCGACATATTGTTCCGCGGGGATCCGGAATGATTGTTATCATAATGGATCGGCGGCTCATCTCCGGGTCATGGTTGAACATGATGTCGCTCTGTTGTTCCGGGTCTTCTCGTCCTATGGTAATATTCCCATCGAAAATCTGGAACTTCTCCATAGGTGTTTTGCCCATAAATCCGCCAAGTCGGGTTATGAAGATATTTTCTCTGAGACGAGGCCCGTTCACAGGCATCTGGCCGCCTGGAACGAATTGTCGTTCATAACCTCCGCTCCCTTGTCCCATGGCTCGCAAATCCATGGTCCTTTTTTCGACGTTGCCTCCTTGATTCATATTCGATGAAACATTAGGTTGCATCCGCTGATTACCTTCCGCGCCCATATTGCCGCCAAGAGGCTTGTACATGGTCTTCTCTTTGTTTGGCTTTGCTGCATTGCCACTTTGCTGATTGCTCTGCGATGGAGCTGCATTGGCAATATATGCTTTACAGGTCTGGGGGGTGACAGTGATATCGAACTCCAAGCGAAGTTTGGTGCCGCACTCCGGGCAGCTTATAAGGCCGCTTTTCATTTCCGGTAACTTGCGCAGTTTCTTTTTCGCATGACAGTTAGGACAATCGAACGATACCTGTATTTTCTCTTGGTTCATTTTAATCTATTGCGGACGTTAAGGCATTAACATTACTTTTCTTATACACACGGGAACTCACCAGGATACTGACTTCAAAAAGCAGATACAACGGTAATGCTACGAGTAACATGCTCATGGCATCAGGTGGTGTTATCATTGCTGCTGTTATCAGTATCGCCACAAAACAATGTTTGCGGTGAGAACGAAGCATGACACTGTTCACTATTCCGGCTTTACTGAGAAGCCAGATTACTACCGGGAGCTGAAAAACAAGAGCTAACATCAGGCTCAGGGTCATGAAGAGTGTCAGATAGGAACTAATGTCTACCATAGTGGTAACCTGCGGCGAGACACTGTAGGTAGCCAGAAAATGGCATGACACAGGGAACATTACAAAATATGAAATCAGCAAGCCGGCAATGAAAAGACTGTAAATGCTTAAGCTAAGCCGTGAAGCATAACGTTTCTCATTTTCATATAATGCCGGAAGGACATATCCCAATAGCTGATAACCGATATATGGTGAAGCAAGCAATAAACCTATATACAGCGACATGGAAAGATGTGCCATGAACTGACTTGAAATGTCGGTCGCTATTACCTGCGGAGTACTGACGACATCAAGTGTGGCACCGAACATTGCCAACATTTCACGCAATCCGCTGAAAGTAATAAAGTCAGGTTTTAGCGGAGCCATGATGATTCCGAACACACTTTCCTTGAAAAAGAAAGCTGCAACTCCGAACACTGTAACCATAACAAGACAACGCACTACCACCCGGCGTAATTCTTCCAGATGGTCGCCCATTGACATTATGGCTTTGTTGTCAGCCTGTCGGTTATCGTCCATGCACAGGGCTATTCAGAAATATAAAGCGTGCAGCGTTGAAATCTATTTCAACGTTGACATTAAAGTCAATCCTTTTGCTCTTCCTTCTTCTCGGTAGAAGCTGTGGATTCTATAGGTTCGTTCATACCTTGCTTAAATGAATTGATGCCTTTGCCGAGACTACGCATCAATTCAGGTATCTTGCGGCCACCGAACAACAAAAGTACTATGGCTGCTATTATCAGTATTTCGGAAGTTCCAAACATTGCCAATATCATGATTCTTCAAAGTGTTAGTTCAGGTGTTCTGCATTTCATTCAGTTCACCTCAGTTTTAATATGCAAAGTTAATAAATTTTGCCCTTATACGCAAATCTTTGACCAAAATA
>CAJMDR010000024.1 GCA_905212215.1 uncultured Porphyromonadaceae bacterium | reverse complement strand
CGAGGAAGAATATAAAGAGGCTCTGAAGAACATGGTTGCTACTCAGCTGGCATCCGACAGCAATTACCGCTTCACCATCGATGCCCGCGAAGCTCTGCTCAAGGCAGCCGGCGAATTCCCGTTGCCCGACGCAATACTGAAATCATATCTCATGGAGAACAACGAGGGCATTACCGAAGAGTCCGTAGATGAGGAATACACTAAACTCGTTCCGGGACTCCGCTGGCAGCTCGTTTCCGACAGTGTTGCCAAAAACCTCGACCTCAAACTCAATGAGGAAGACCTCATGTCAATAGCCCGCATGGCCTGCCGCGACCAGTTCGCACAGTATGGTATGCCTAACGTTCCCGAGGATATGCTGGAGAAATACAGCAAGGAGATGCTCAAGGACCAGAAGGTGCGCGAACGCCTTGCTACTCAGGCTGTAGACATCAAGCTCTTCAATGGTGTACGCGCAAAGGCAAAGGTAGACGAGAAGACCGTAAGCGTAGAGGAGTTCAACAAACTCTTCATTTCCGCTGAGGATGCTCCCGTAGAAGAATAATGGACTGACAGATATAATTACCGGTTACCGTTCCCGTAACGGTAACTGGTAATTTATTAAATTGAAATCGCAGTCAATCCTACGCCTCACATTCCCTAAACGCGTTTACCACATTAAATTGCCCCGCTCCTTCAGCCTTTTAGTAGCTTGAAAGGTTGAGGCTATTAATTCCTTTCATTTTAAGCCTTAATGTTTTTTAAGAATGGGTGGAAGCTTTTGGGCGCAGTATTTGTTAGAATATTAAAAACGCAACTTATGAACCTACAACAAGATTTCAGAAATTACGCAGTAAACCATAAAGGTATCAGCAGTAACACGCTGCATCAGTATGCCAATTACATAAGCACTGCGGCCGCTCCGGTATATGCACCCCAAGCATCACCGGTATCCGTACCGCATGCTGATTACATGAATCCGTACATCCTGGAAGAGCGCCAGCTCAACGTCACCCAGCTTGACGTGTTCTCCCGTCTGATGATGGATCGTATCATATTCCTCGGTACCCAGGTAACTGATACTTCGGCAAACATCATCACCGCCCAGTTACTCTATCTTGACTCCGTGGATCCCGGCAAGGATGTTAACATCTATATCAACTCTCCCGGCGGAAGCGTATATGCCGGCTTAGGCATCTACGATACGATGCAGCATATTAACTGCGATGTGGCCACTATATGCACAGGCATAGCTGCAAGTATGGCATCAGTGCTCTTAGTAGCCGGACAGAAAGGGAAACGCATGGCACTGCCTCATTCCAGAGTCATGATTCACCAGCCGATGGGCGGCGCCCAGGGTCAGGCTTCCGACATCGAAATCACAGCACGTGAAATCCTCAAACTCCGCGATGAGCTGTACAACATCATCAGCTTCCATTCCGGCCAGCCCTTCGAGAAAGTGAAGACAGACTCCGACCGTGACTACTGGATGACCGCCAAAGAAGCCATGGAATATGGTATGGTGGACAAAGTTCTGGTGAACGAGCGCAAAAGGAGTGAGAATAAATAATATTATAGCATAAAGCCAATAATGGATTTCCGGAAATAAGCGAATTATTATTCATGATTCTGTCATTATTCCGGAAATCCATTTCATTCTTTTGAATGATGCATGATTGGCTTTTCTGTCATCTGTAAATAATAATAGAACGTGGCAAAGAAAACTGCCGAAACCGAACGTTGTGTGCTTTGCGGCGCATATCACACTGCGGCTACACCCGTAGTGACCGTTTTGCCCGGTCTTACCATGTGCACCGATTGCATAGAGGTGATAGACCGAGCCCGTGATACCCAGTTAGGAAAGCTGAAAAAACAGAAGGCCTCAACTTCTTCGGCAAAGAAGAAAGTGCCGGTACCGAAAGAAATAAAGGCTTTTCTTGACCAGTATGTGATAGGTCAGGACGAAGCAAAGAAATATCTCTCGGTAGCCGTTTTCAATCATTATAAACGTCTTGCCCAGGCGGAGAAAGGAATTTCCGACGACGATGTGGAGATTGAAAAATCTAACATCGTAATGGTAGGCCCTACCGGTACCGGAAAGACTCTTCTGGCGAAATCCATAGCGAGATTGCTTGATGTACCCTTTACCATTGTCGACGCCACGGTGCTTACCGAGGCCGGTTATGTAGGCGAGGATATAGAAAGCCTTCTCACACGCCTTCTCCAGGCCTGCGACTACGATGTGGCGAGAGCAGAGAAAGGAATTGTCTTTATTGACGAAATCGACAAGATAGCCCGTAAGAGCGATAATCCATCCATTACCCGCGATGTCAGCGGCGAAGGTGTTCAGCAGGGACTCCTTAAACTTCTCGAAGGCAGCGTTGTGCTCGTTCCGCCGAACGGTGGCAGAAAGCACCCTGAGCAGAAAATGATTGCCGTGGATACAAAGAATATCCTCTTCATCTGTGGCGGCGCTTTTGACGGAATAGAGCGTAAGATAGCAGCTCGACTCAACACGCACACCGTAGGTTTCGGCCAGAACAGTGCAGAACGCAAGCATCAGCGCGAGAACCTCATGCGCTATGTCATGCCTCAGGACCTGAAGTCTTTCGGCCTCATCCCGGAAATAATTGGTCGTCTTCCGGTGCTCACCAGTCTTGAGCCGCTTGACAGGGATGCCCTCCGTGCCATACTCACCGAGCCGAAGAATGCCGTGATACGTCAGTACAAGAAGCTCTTCGAAATAGACGGCAAGGAATTGGAGTTCACCCCCGAAGCACTTGACTGCATCGTGGACAAGGCTCTGGAATACAAACTTGGTGCCCGCGGTCTCCGTTCAATAGTGGAAACCGTAATGGTCGACGCCATGTTCGAAGGCCCCTCGGCAAAAGAAAAATCAATTACTATAACCCCGCAGTACATTGAGGCACAGCTCGACAAAGCGCACTTCAATGAACTCGCATAACCCCCATAGACCATGAAAAAAGAAATCGCAACACCCAAGGCCCCCGGAGCAATCGGCCCCTATTCACAGGCAGTGCAGGCAGGAAACCTCGTTTTCGTTTCCGGCCAGCTCCCCATCAATCCTGAAACAGGCGAGATGCCCGCTGACATCACAGGTCAGACCGAGCAGTCCATTCTCAACATAAAGGCTATCCTCGAGGCAGCCGGAGCCACTCTCGACAATGTTGTCAAGACTACGGTGTTCTTAGCCGACATGAGCCTCTTCGGCCCCATGAACGAGGTATATGCACGTCATTTCCAGAAGACTTATCCCGCCCGCTGCGCTTTTGCAGTGAAGGAGCTTCCTAAAAAAGCTTTGGTGGAGATAGAGGTAATTGCAGCGCTCTAATTATATAAGCACTTATTGAACGACATAAGTCATGGCTACCCCTTACTTGCAGGTCGAAGACCTTGAGAAGGCCTTTGGCGCCGATGTTTTGTTCTCCCACCTCTCGCTGACGATAAACCGTGGTGACAAGGTGGGTCTCATTGCCCGCAACGGACTTGGTAAATCCACTTTGCTGCGTATCCTGGCAGGAGAGGAGGACTATGGTAAGGGTACCATTACTTTTGCAAAAGATTTAAAAACGGGTTACTTGAGCCAAGTGCCCGTTTTTTCTCCTGATATACCTGTCCTGCAGGCTGTTGTGCCGCCACATGGCGATGACGACTGGACGGCCGAAGACAGGGCTAAGGAGATGCTTCACCGTCTCGGGGTGACTGACTTCGAGGCTCATCCCGGCAATATGAGCGGAGGCCAGCTGAAAAGGGCCGCCATTGCGAGGGTGCTTCTTCAGGAACCTCAGTTCCTGATGCTCGACGAGCCTACCAACCACCTTGATGTGGAGACTATAGAATGGCTGGAAGAATATCTTTCCACCCGCAACACCTCTCTGCTCATGGTCACCCATGACCGCTGGTTCCTTGACCGCGTCTGCAACCGCATCGTGGAGATTGACCGCAAACAACTCTACAGCTACGAAGGAAACTACGACTATTATCTTGTCAAGCGCGATGAACGCATGGCTCAGATGGGTGCGGAATTAGCCAAGGTGAGCAATTTGCTGCGCACGGAACTTGACTGGATGCGCCGTCAGCCACAAGCCAGAGGAAGTAAGGCAAAATACCGCATAGATGCCTTCTACGACCTTCAGGAACGCTCAAAGGTGGATTTGCGTCAGCAACAGGTAAACGTGGCTGTGAAGGGCTCTTATATCGGTTCCAAGATATTCGAGGCGCATGGTGTGTCAAAAGCTTTTGGCGAAAAGACTATTCTCAAAGACTGGAACTATACTTTTGCCAGATACGATAAAATAGGCATTGTCGGACCCAATGGAGTAGGTAAGACCACTCTGCTTAAGATGTTGTTAGGTGAACTGAAGCCTGACAGCGGACACTTTGACATAGGCCAGACGGTGAAGTTCGGCTATTATTCGCAACAGGGAATACTCAACCTTGACCCATCGAAGAAGGTAATAGATGCAGTGAGGGAGATTGCCGAGGAAATTTGGCTCGACTCCAAGACAAAACTTTCTGTTTCGCAGTTCCTTTGTCATTTTCTTTTTCCGGTACCCGACCAGCAGAAATATATCAACAAACTCAGTGGAGGGGAGAAACGGCGTCTCAACTTAGCACTCACCCTTATGCAGCGCCCGAACTTCCTTGTCTTCGACGAGCCTACCAACGACCTCGACATACTTACTCTCTCCATTCTTGAGGATTATCTCGCAAACTTTGAAGGCTGCGTGATAGTGGTCAGCCACGACCGCTTCTTCCTCGATCGTATAGTGAACCATCTGTTCGTGCTGAAAGGTGACGGCACAATAGAGGATTTCCCCGGTAGCTATTCGCAGTACCGCGAAGTGGAGCGCAGACGCGAGGCGGAAAAGAAGAAACAGCAGAAACAGGAAACGGTTTCAGTCACTCCTCAACGCAGACAGCCGAGAGAACGTAAAGGCCTTTCATTCAAAGAGAAGAAGGAAAGAGAAGAACTGGAAAGGCAATTGCCTGAATTAGAGGCAGAACGTGACAGCTTAGAAAAGAAGATGTCATCCGGCACCATGTCCGGACTGGAGATAGTGGAAGCCGGAAAACGAATGCAGGAACTTGCCGATACCATAGACTCCGCCGAGGTGCGTCTCCTTGAACTTATGGAAATTGCCGGAGAATAAAAGGCAACCATCTGCTCTTGCAGGTGTTAAATTTATAAACACCTTACAAGAAATAGAACATTGCCCGTAGACATTGCTTCTATTTCAAAAGAAGAAGAGATGGAAGCACACGAAAGAATAAAATCCCTGAATGCGGTATTTATCATCGGCATAGCTCTGAACAGTGCTTATGTGGTGATAGAAGCCATTTTCGGATTCGTTTATAATTCGATGGGACTGTTGTCCGATGCCGGGCATAATCTGTCGGATGTGGCATCGCTCATAATCGCTATGGTAGCGTTTCGGCTCATGTCGCGCAAACCGGACAGTAAGCATACCTACGGGTATAAAAAATTCTCGGTGCAGGCATCGTTCATCAATGCCTTGTTGCTTTATACGGCTGTTGGTGCCATTTTAGTTGAGTCCATAGGAAAACTTTTTCATCCTGTGGCGGTGAACGGTGATGCCATAGCATGGGTTGCTGCCGTCGGGGTGTTGGTGAACGGCATAACAGCATGGCTGTTTGTAAAAGACAAGAACAACGATATGAATATCAAGGGTGCTTTCCTGCATATGGCGGCCGATACCTTGGTATCCGTAGGCGTTGTAGCATCGGGAATAGTCATTCATTTTACCGGATGGAATATTCTTGACCCTATTGTCGGTATTGTCATAGCGCTGATCATAGCCTGGTCTACCAGAGGCCTCTTGGTTGAGAGTACCCGTTTGTCGATTGACGCCGTGCCAAAATCTGTCAATATGGAAGGATTAGAGAAGGCTCTTGCTTCAGTGGATGGTGTGGAATCAATCTATCATCTTCATGTATGGGCATTGTCGACTACGGAGAATGCAATGACAGTTCATGCAGGAATAACAGAAGCATCTAATCTCAATAAAGTCATTGCTGCAATCAAACAAGAGGCAGAACTCTTTGGAATAGGTCATTCCACTGTGGAAGCGGAGATAGAGAACCCTAAGAAAGAGAATCTGGCAATGTTCAATAACGATTGAAAGGAACAGTATGAAAAACAAGCTGCTTCTGATAATCGACCCGCAGAAGGATTTTATTTCCGGGTCATTATCTGTTCCGGGAGCCGAAAGGTCTATGGATGCGTTGGCGGAATATTTAGGGGGGAATAGTTCTGATTATTCACGTATCATTGTCACTGCAGACCGTCATCCCATGCGCCATTGCTCATTCAAATCAGAAGGTGGCAAGTGGCCTGCACATTGTGTGGCGGATTCTGACGGTGCCGCTATATGGTCTTTTGTAATGGAAAAACTAATGTCTGTTCCGGATAAAGTGACGGTACTGCATAAAGGTGAGAAACAGGATACGGAAGAATATTCGATATTGAAAAATAAGGATGCTGCCGAAAGAATCCATTCCATTGTCAGGGAAAACGGTATAGAACAGATAGACATTTGCGGACTTGCCGGGGATGTCTGTGTTGCAGATACAATACGGGACTGGATGGCTTGCGGAAACATGGCGCAACTGAATGTGCTGAAAGAGTTTACCCCTTCTATTGATGGAGGTAAGACCCTTGATGCGTTAATTAATGAATATGGACTATCATGCATCAGATAATAAGACATTTCACGGATGACGACCTGTATAAGTTCACTATGTGTTGTGCTGTGATAAAGAATTTTCCACGCACACAGGTAAAATACAGATTCAGTGACCGGAATAATACGATTTATCCTCCCGGATTTGCCGAGGAGCTGCGCCGACAGATAAAGATGCTGGAAAATGTTGTCATTACCGATGAAGAAGTCGCTTTCATGCGTAGACGTTGCCGTTATATTCCTGCATGGTTCTACAGCTATCTCAAAGGATTCCGTTATGACAGCAGATGGGTGACGGTGGAGCAGGATACGGAAGGTCACCTTGATGTTATGTTCGAAGGGTGCTGGAGCAATACTATTCTGCTTGAAGTAAAGGTGCTGGCAATCATTTCTGAGTTATACTACATGATGACCGGTCAGAATTGGAGCTTTGATTATGATTCATACTATTCCTTGTCCTACGATAAGGCTCATAGGCTGATAGAGGCCGGGTGTAGCTTCAGCGATTTCGGTACTCGTCGTCGTGCTTCCTTCAAGGCACAGGAAACTGCTATAAAGGCTATGAAGGATTGTGGGGATTCATTATCCGGACCGGGAAAATTCATTGGTACAAGCAACGTCTATTTCGCCATGAAATATGATCTTGTTCCCATAGGTACAATGGCTCATGAACTGATTTGTGCCATTGCCGGTATGTATGGTCCTCAGATGGCAAACTACCTTGCCATGAAGACCTGGGCCAACACATATAGAGGAGCGTTGGGTACGTTCCTTTACGACACTTACGGCTGGCGAATTTTCAGCCTTAACTTCTCCGAGGACTATGCGAATATGTTCAAGGGACTGCGTGTGGACAGTGGCGATAACTTCCGGGAGCTGGAGCTTATAATAGATAAATACCGCAGCCTGAATATAGATCCTCTGAGCAAGCAGATTGTATTCAGCAATGGGCTGGACGTTGACAGCGCTATTAAGATACAGCAATATGCACAGAACAAGTGCCTTCCTTCTTTCGGCATTGGCACTCATTTCACCAATGATTTTGCAGGAATCAGACCAATGAATATTGTAATCAAGCTGATAGCGGTGAAAATTACTGAATCATGGCCTTTCTACTGCGATACTTGTAAATTAAGCGAAGAGACAGGGAAATATTCTGGAGATAAAGCGACTGTGGAACGGTTTCTTGAAATTCTTCACCTTAAAGGATTAGAACATGAAGCTGAGAAATAACTTAAGGGGAAGGATGAAGTATCAGTCCTTTATCCCTATGGCAATAGAGGATTATCATTTTGATGTAGATGCTTTTACATTGCAGGAACTTGAATCTCTTTTCAAAAAGTTGAATGATTTGGTATCTGTGCTACCCGAAGAGGAGCGGATGCAGCTGATACGGATGGAGGCGAAAGATTCCTGGCAGTTATCGGAGGATGTACCCGCGAATCCATTTTCGTGTGTCGCATTCTTTGATAATGAGAATGTGGAGAATATAGTCCGGGCTACGGTGTATGGCGCGGAGGCTCTTGAAGTATTGCCTATAAGCTCAAGGATGATACGCAATATCCATTATCTGATATGTGAAGGTGCTGACTATGACAGGAAATATCGTGGAGAATACCGTAAGTCTCCCATTTGGATCGGTAATGCAGATAAAGGTCTGAAGGATGCAACTTTTGTCCCTCCCGTTGAAGAGGATATGACGGCGGCAATAGTGAATTTTGAGAACTATATGAATTATTCCGATGATAATGTCTTTGTGAAGGCTGCAGTGATTCATTATCAGTTCGAGATGATCCATCCCTTTATAGATGGAAACGGACGCACAGGACGCTTGTTGAACAACCTTTTTCTAACCGAAAATGGCATACTGAAAGCTCCAGTTCTGTTGCTTTCACACGTCATAGCGAGAGGGTATAACCGTTACTGTTCTGAGCTGCAGCGTGTTCATGATACAGGCGACATAATCCCTTGGCTCCGTTACTGGCTGAAAACTCTTTCAGAAAGCGCGAAATACACCCTTCAAGTACTCAAAACCAATATATAACCCACTTTTGCCCGGCTTACTCCCCAATTAACAGAACTCATAGAACTCACAGTCATTATTTGCTGTAAAAACAAAACACTGCGCTCATTCGGGCGCAGTGTTTTGTTGAAGAAAATTTTGTAGAGAAATAGTTTTATTTTGGGTTCTGTTTTTTCGGTTATTTCTCGGAGAGTTCTTCCATTACTTTGTGTACTTTCGGATTGATGTAGACTTTCAGCTGATCATTGCTGATTCTACTGCCGGCATCACATCGGTCTTTGGCAGGAATTCGCGTAGTTCCTCAAGAATCTTCGAGGCACCGTCGCCACCGTGCAGAATAACCGGGACAAGGCGTTTGTAGTTGTTGTCGTGCTGGTCGAAGAAAGTGAGGACTGCCATAGGAACTGAGTTCCACCAGTTGGGAGCTACCAGGATAATTTCTTTTACATCGTGGTAGTATCCATCGCTGATTTTTCCCACGATTGCCGGGCGAGTACGAGTCTCCACCTCTGTCTTTGTGGCGGCGTTGAGCATTGCCGGGTCAGTGGGATATTCCTCCACAGGAGTGATGGCGAACATCTTGGGTTCATGACCCTTGTCGGCCATGTGGGATTCTATTGCTTTGGCTACTGCCGCACTTTTCGATTCTGCTCCTTTCGGCTGAAAGTAGGCTATAAGGTATTTGCTTTTCATAGCGTGCGTTTCTTTATTATGTTTTTCATAAGCAAGTGAAAACCGTAATTATCACTTACTCTCATAAAACACCCCGCAACGCTCTTATGTTCAAACCTCGTAGTCCACGCAGGCTCTTGCCTTGCGCAACGGTGCTATGATGCCTGCTGCCGCCACATGGGCCGGATGCTTGGCGTAGGTTTCTACATCCGCCATGGTCGGTACGACGGCAGTAAGCACAACATCCCAATCTTCTGCCGGATTCTGATTTATGCCTACCTTCATGCTTTCCAGTACCGAAATCTGTTCCGGCAATGACAATAATGCTGTTTTGAACGCATTGGCGACTTTCAGTCTTTCTTCGGCTGTTCCATTAAGCTGGAACATTACTATATGTTTTACCATATCAGATTCTTTTTACTTCTCTGAGGGACCGTAGAGCCTTTCTTTCGCCGCTGCCACACGTTCATCGGTGATATAGTCGTCGTAGTCCATCATCTTGTCGATGATGCCTTTTGGCGTAAGTTCTATGATGCGGTTGCAGACCGTCTGGATGAACTCATGGTCGTGGCTCGACATAAGTATTATGCCCGGATAAGCCTGCAATGTGTTGTTGAAGGCCTGAATGGATTCCAGGTCGAGGTGGTTGGTGGGGGAATCGAGTACAAGGGTATTGGCATCGGTAAGCATCATGCGTGCTATCATGCAGCGAATCTTCTCACCGCCGCTGAGCACTGATGCTTTCTTCAAGACCTCTTCACCGGAGAACAGCATCTTGCCGAGGAATCCTTTCAGGTAAATCTCAGAACTGTCTTTCGAGAACTGGCAGAGCCAGTCGACGAGGTTGAGGTTGGTATTGAAGAATGAACTGTTGTCAAGCGGCAGATAGGCGGTGGTGATGGTCTGTCCCCAGGCAAATTCACCTGCATCCGGTTTGCGTTTGCCCATTATAATCTCGAAGAGGGCCGTCATGGCTCTTGGATCATGGCTCAGGAACGCAACCTTGTCACCTTTCTCAATTTGGAAATTGACATCCTTGAACAGGACATCGCCATCCACGCTGGCGCTGAGTCCCTTCAC
The DNA here is from genome assembly GCA_905212215.1 of uncultured Porphyromonadaceae bacterium. Taxonomy (GTDB): domain Bacteria; phylum Bacteroidota; class Bacteroidia; order Bacteroidales; family Muribaculaceae; genus Lepagella. The sequence continues at coordinate 3,499 of CAJMDR010000024.1, read as the reverse complement.
TTCCAATATCTTATTGCCCACTTCTCTCTCCGGAGTGAAGATTATGCCCGGATAACGGCGCGATGACGGCTTGATGTCTTCTATGTTAAGCTTCTCAAGCATCTTCTTGCGTGAGGTAGTCTGCTTGCTCTTGGCTACGTTTGCCGAGAACCGACGGATGAACTCCAGAAGTTCCTTGCGCTTCTCCTCGGCTTTCTTGTTTGCCATCTGCTGTTGGCGCAATGCCAGCTGACTCGACTGGTACCAGAACGAATAGTTTCCGGCGAAGAGCGTCATCTTGTTGTAGTCGATGTCGAGGGTATGAGTGCTGACAGCATCGAGGAAGTGGCGGTCGTGGCTTACCACAAGCACAGTGTTCTCGAAGTTGGCAAGATAGTTCTCGAGCCATGCAACCGTTTCCAGATCCAGGTCGTTGGTCGGCTCGTCAAGGAGCAGGTTGTCGGGATTACCGAATAGAGCCTTAGCCAGCAGCACACGCACTTTCTCGTTGGCGCTCATGTCGCGCATCAGAGTATAGTGGTTTGCCTCCTTTATGCCGAGACCGCTCAAGAGTGCGGCGGCATCGCTCTCGGCGTTCCAGCCTTCCAGTTCGGCGAACTTCTCTTCCAGTTCTGCGGCGCGGATACCGTCCTCATCGCTGAAGTCAGCCTTGGCATAGATGGCATCTTTCTCCTGCATTATGTCCCACAGCACGGTATGGCCTCTCAGCACTGTTTCCATCACCGTGCAGTCGTCGAACTCAAAGTGGTCCTGGCTGAGCACGGAAAGGCGCTCTCCCGGACCGAAAGTGACGGTTCCGTGGGTAGGGGCGAGTTCACCGCTGAGAATGCGCATGAGAGTGGATTTTCCCGCTCCGTTGGCGCCTATGATGCCGTAGCAGTTACCTGCGGTGAAGGTGAGGTTGACGTCTTGAAAAAGTGTGCGTTTGCCAAATTGCTGGCCGAGGTTGTTTACTTGGATCATTTGTCAGTGTGATGCCGTGTCGCGCGGCACGTTTACATTGTTTTGGTTGAAGACGCGGCTGGAGCGGGTGTCGAATGTGTTCCACCATGCCCGTTGCTGTCCTGCAGGAATCATGTCCTGTCGCCAATAAGGTATTACCTGGAAATTGCGCAACTCTGCGCATGGTTTTGACGAGTAGAACGTGTTGTAGACAGGATTCACGAAACGGGCTTTGCCTTTGGCATCGCGGGTAAGGGTCACTTTCACAAGTGCGCCGCCGCGGGTGTCGTCTGTCTTCATGTTGGAAATGAAGTTGCCTAAAGAATACACCACCAATACATCCTTGTTGTTTTTGGCATTGTGCATTACTTTCATGGGCTGTATCACATGGGGATGCGAGCCTATGATAAGGTCCACACCCAAATCTGCGAGGTAGTTTGCCAAGGAACGCTGGGTGGCATGTTCGGTGAGCTGATACTCATTGCCCCAGTGTACGCAGGTAACAATGATTTCGGCTCCGGCCTTGCGCAACGCCTCCACCTCCTGAGCTATCTTGCCTCTGTCTATCAGTGCAATTTCGGCACCTGACTTAGGCTCTATGCCATTAGTGCCGTAGGTGTAGTTCACGAATCCGACCTTGAAGCCCTTTATGTTCTTCACCAAAGGCGGGGTGGTCTTACGTTCATTGGCGTCGTGCCATGTGCCTGTATGGTCAACGTTCAGGCGTGTAAGCGTTTCCACTGTTCGACGAACGCCATTGTCGCCACGGTCCAGACAATGGTTGTTGGCGGTGAGAAAGAGGTCGAATCCGGCATCCTTCAATGCCTGGGCATAGGAGTCGGGAGCCGAGAAACGTGGATAACCGGAATAGTCAGGTCCTCCACCGAGAGGTACTTCAAGGTTCACCACAGCGTAATCGGCTCGTATGATTTCGGGTGCTATGAGGGTGAAACAGTCGCTATAGTCATAGTAACTGCCTCCTATCTTCTTTGCTTCGTCAAGCTGTGCCTGATGTTGCATGGCATCGCCTACGAACAGTAGTTCAGCCTGTGGGGACTGCCCTGCCTCCGCTGCGCCGGTGAACCACTGCAGAAAAGAAAAAAGTAATATCAGGAGAGATTTCATAATGCTCTTTTTGTTAGGGAAAAGTTTCTAAAAATGCAAATATAAGGTAACAAATCGTTACACTCTGCCGCTGTGTTTATTTGCAGTTGTTCCTATAGGCCTGGAGGGTATTGCTCATAAGAGAGCAGATAGTCATGGGGCCTACTCCTCCGGGTACCGGAGTAATGAAACTGCATAGTGGCGCCACATTTTCGAAGTCCACATCTCCGCTGAGCCTGAATCCTGATTTGCGGGTGGCGTCGGGGACTCGGGTGGTGCCCACGTCAATTACAACGGCTCCCGGTTTCACCATATCGGCGGTGACGAAACCCGGCTGTCCCATGGCGGCAATGAGAATGTCCGCTTCTCGACATACTGACTTGATGTCAGGCGTACGGGAATGGCAGACGGTAACGGTGCAGTTGCCTGGTTCGGATTTCTGCATCAGCAGCGTTGCCATGGGTTTCCCAACAATGTTGCTGCGGCCGAGGATTACGGCATGTTTGCCTGATGTCTCGATTCCATATCGGCTAAGCAATGCCATTATCCCGGCGGGAGTGGCCGAGCGGAAGCATGGCAGTCCTATGCTCATGCGGCCAACATTCACAGGATGGAAGCCGTCCACGTCCTTTTCCGGCAATATCGCCTCGGTGATTTTCTGTTCATCTATATGGCGTGGCAGAGGTAGCTGGACAATGAATCCGTCTACATTCGGGTCGTTGTTGAGTTTGTCTATCTCGTCAAGCATCTCCTGTTCGGTGATGGAGTCGGGGAAACGGAGCAGCGTGGAGTCGAAACCGCAACGTTCGCAGGCCTTGACCTTGTTGTCGACATAGGTCTCGGACCCGCCGTCGTGTCCCACAAGGATGGCGGCGAGATGGGGTGCCCGCTTGCCTTCCGCTTTCAGTGCCGCTACCTCGGCGGCTATTTCGCCTTTGATTTGTTCTGCTGTGGCTTTGCCGTCGATCAGTGTCATTGCTGTGGGGTTTATGGGTTATTGATGAGGTTATGGGAAGAAGTTCAGCGTCTGTGAGCTTTGCGTGCCTGGCGCATCTGCTTCATCATGGCGGCCGGATTCTTCATCTGGGTGGCCATGCGCATCATCTTGCGGCTTTGCTCGAACTGGGTGAGCAGACGGTTGACCTCCATGATGGTGGTGCCGGAACCGGCAGCTATGCGTTTGCGGCGGCTGGCGTTGATCTGCTGGGGATTGGAACGCTCGTAAGGGGTCATGGAACCGATTATGGCCTCTATGCTCTTGAAGGCGTTGTCGTCTATGTCGACATCCTTTATGGCTTTGCCTACTCCGGGAATCATGGAGGCAAGGTTCTTCAGGTTACCCATCTTCTTGATTTTGTGGATGAGTTCCAGGAAATCGTCAAAGTCGAATTTATTGCGTTTGATGCGCTCGTTGATTCGTTCCGCTTCATCCTGGTCGATTATGTCCTGTGCT
>CAJMDR010000023.1 GCA_905212215.1 uncultured Porphyromonadaceae bacterium | reverse complement strand
TGAGGTTCTGTCTCGATGCGCCAGTCTGAAAAATCAAATAATAGAACCTCCCTTAACATATAGAAACGGAATAATCTCATATTTCATCCTTGCCGGTATCAGATATTCGAGACGGTCATCAAATATCCTTGCAAGCGGTTTGCGCATCGCGATCAATATCAGCCAACCTATCCCGACAATCACCCCGAAAGAGAAGAATATCATTCCCATATAACCGATAAATTTATCTATACCATAACGAGGATTGTTTGTCATAAAGAACCCACCAACAACAAACAACAAGCTGATTAGCGTAAAACCAATCACTCGCCATATACTTGGGTATATGCCAATTCGTTTATCGGTCAGTTTCATCGCTTATTTTCTGTTAAGTAATCAAGTTCAGTTCCCTTGTTATAATCTTCCAAATACTCCGAGTATCTGTCATCACTTGGGAGTACTATTGTGAAATTTTCATATAGTTCACCGTAACCTTCGGGAAGAATCTCAAAAACAATCAATCTCTCATCCGACAATTTAACAATGTAATTAGCAAGTCCTGTTGTTGTGCGAATATTAATAATAGTGCCTGTATTTATTTCGCTATTGTCGTATTTATCATGCTTTGCATCATCAATGACAACTTGATAGAAAAGACTATTTTTATAACAGATTGCCGTTTTGTCGTTTCTGACAAAATAGGCTTCCATACGTTAAATGCCATTATTTTCAGTAAATACTCCAAGGCGGCAGTAAGTTTTCTCAAAAGTGAAGGGCAATGTAATTTTTTCGACTGAAATAATTTTGATAAGCGAAGGGATAGTCTTGTTCGTTCCTTTCCGCCATAGACAAATGAACCAGAATACTATAATGAGATAATTAGTCAATACGAGATACCCAATATTCAATAAGGCATCATGAGAATCGGACAGGACTCTTTCGACAGAAGGGTGTCCTTTATATATAGTTTGCATATCTGACAACCCATATATTACGAAATTTATTATCGCTAAGATTGCAAGCGACACTATGCCTACTATTTTCTGCCACTTTTTCATAATCGTGATGTGGATGATTGGTATGGAAATTTGTTCAAACGCAGATAATCCTCAAAGGTCCCATATCTGTCGAGATTCTGCAAATAATCTCCGTAGGCTTTATAATACCTGCGGCAATCCTCAACCAAGTTTTCACAAAGAGGCATATTCAACTTTTGGGAAATACGCTCAAACTCATGCGTGTCTTCAATCATTGCAGGAATGTCTGATACACTTGCTCCGTCATAGCCATTCAACACTCCTGAAGGCATTTCATGTATGGAGAACTCAAGAAAATATTTGAGAGCAGCATACTTGTATCTGAGCGCATCAACATTATCAGGTTCATATTCAAGCAATATATCCGCCAATTGAAACGGCTGGGACTTTCCTACGCTGTAATCACAAAAAATTGCGAGCGGACTGTCAGAGTGTATGCAGGAGCTTTCATGCTCCCGGAAACAATGGAACAAAAATCTTAAGCCATCATATCCGCCAGTCTCCAAATCAGCGGCTATCGCCGGACATATAACCTTGTTTATAAACACTCTGTTCCAGCAAATATCATTATGGTTGTCCCAAAAGTCCTGAATCTCACCGAGGGGCAACATTCCTCTCTCATAATCCGTTTTCTCCCATTGGGAGAGCAGAGTGTGACGATGTTTCCTCTCAGGTTTGCTTAGCCCGTCAGCTCGGAATTTACTGCAAATTTCAAGATAATCAGATAATATTCGGATCATCGCTTACCTCCTTTCCACCTACTTCATAGCTAAATCTGTCAAACAAGACCCTTTTCCCGGAATAATCACCATAGTTGTAACTGAGATTAATGCGAACCCATAAAAGAATATCGTAAGTAGATTCTACAAAATCAGTCATGTTGATAACACATTGATTGTCTGCGGCATTTTTTAGCAGTTCAGGAAAAGTGAATTTAGGAGGCAATGTCTCTTGGATTTTATTCAAATCATGAATTGTCTCATTATAAAGACTATTGGATATGGCGTAGGCAACCGTTATCCAACTTCTTTTTTCTTGGGGCGTTTTCAGGAATTTGACAAACGATGCATATTCTTTGGGATTATCCTTAATGCTCCTTTTTAAGACCTTTTCGTATTTTGCACATATCGAGCTACAATATGACGCATTGGAAATCCTGCATCTGTTCCGTATGACAGGATGTCCATCATAATCGCAAAACAACCTATATTGTACCATAGAAAAGTTATAGTCGCCTATCTTTTTATCTTGAGGGATGCTGTCATATTCTTCAAAATAAAAATCATAGACTTTATTTGCAATGGCTAAACCTTCGATAGTGCATAGCCACTCACCTTCATTTATCCTGTTATTCGCCTCCATTTTTATCTTGACAATAATGTTAATACTCAACGGCTTAATTCTCCGTAAAAGTATTTGTGTTAAAGATTTTACATGTATCTTTTCCTAATAGTCTCATCGCTTGCCTCCTTTCCGCCAAAGGCAAATGAACAAAGCAAGTGCGATGATATAATTGAGAAGAAGAGCTATTGATAGAGAATTTGTCCTCTGATACAATCTCCCAATCTCATCCGGCCAATAAAGGTCTAACGCTATATATTTCAAATCGAGATAGGTATTGGCACATAAGAGCAATTCGCAAATGCCAATCACTCCAAAGCCTACAACACCGACTATTTTCTGCCACTGTTTCATTTGATATTAATGAAATGGTAATTGAACTTCAGTTTGTTATGGTCAAGAAGTGACTCACCCAACATAACTCTGTCATAAAAAAGGATAGAATCACTACCGGGAAAAGTGCGATAGCTGACATACACATCTTTCCCGATGATGCTATCAAGAGATGGCAAAGAATCTTCTGCTCTAATAGAAATACTCTCTATATGCTCCGCTTCGCTGTTATAAATTCTCAGCTCAGCGTATGAGCCAAATGTTCCTTGCTCAACAACGACTAACTCAGCCTGACCACCGTCAAAATTTATTGACCCGACTCGACTCATAGTATCACGACTTAGGTGAGAAGCTCCAAATAACGCTGCTGCAAATATGAACATCCCAATCTGAATGAAGGGTAGAAACATTCTGATGTGATAAAGTATATCATTATCGCTTACGGGCGTAGTCTTGCGTTCACCCTTTTGATAGTATCCAGCATCTTTAGGGAAGTTGTACTTGATGATCAGACCGACGTCCGGTACAGGTCTTAATATCTTTGAAGTCCACACCGAGCCTATAATCGCGGTTGCTGCAAACAATACAAACAGCCACCAATTCAAACCGGTTCCAAGCATTATGCCTGCGCCTAACGCTCCTATACAAGACATTATCAATGAAATGCCAAGCAACAATGATTTACGACCTGTCAGTTTCATCGCTTGCCTCCTTTCGAGAGTCGGAAGAATTGTTGAACTTCGGTCGGCGACATACGGCGGATTGAATCTTCGGGATACACTTTGTCAACTATAGAGTCTTTGTATCTGATTATCATGCTGTCTGGTGATATTTTGCTGTCTTGGTGTGAGAAAAATATCTCCATCGAAGGATACCTGTCATCATCTACTTTGTAAAATGAAATATGAGATGGGTCTGTATAAATGATTCTTGAAAAATCATCAGGCATGACAAAATCCATATAATCTATCTCCTTGGGATATAATTCATAATACAGGCTGTCAATACGATTGTTGATAGTGGCTCTATTCGCATGATACAGGCTACTGTCGGTTGCGCAGACATATATGAGATTAACATTGTTATATTTTGCGAACAATTCAAAACTGCCGGTTGTGTTATCGATATTCCAATCATCATCGGAAATAGCCTCATATCCCACTGAAAAATAATTCACCCCGGTTATAAACAGCCCCGACTTAACACCTAATTTAACGTGTGGCGCTGACAAGAGACCGCCCCGATTATAGAGTATATAATCTCCTTTTTCAGAAGTATATTTTACATCACAGCCGGCCAATGTGAAATAGGCTGGGATAAACATGAGAATTGTTATCACAAAGTCAATCCTGAGCCACCATTTCAATACACTCGGTTTTTCGAGCCTACGACTGAACGGCAGAAGCAAAAATCCAAGAACATAACCGACTAAAAGAGTCCAAAACGGTATATTCCACCGCCACACGCGGCCGGGGGCTGTGAATTCTATCATACAAATCGCTATGACAATAAGTACGGGTTGCAACCACACCATACATAGCACTATCTTATATCGGAGAGATTCTGACATAGTTCACTCTAATAGTCTATTATCTGTAATTAAGCAAAGTTACAACGAATAATCGACATTCGATGTGACAAATGTCCCATTAGACCGTGAAAATCAGCGTGGAACGAAGATTTTTTTTAAATATCCTCACATTCGGAAGCGTCGGTGGCACTTTCAGCCTCACGGATGCGGTGCAACTGACGGCGAGAGATGCCTAAATAGGAGGCAATTTCCTGAATAGGCAAATTATGGATAACGCCGGGATAGCGGGAGACAAGTTCATGGAACCTTTCTGCCGGGGTCTTTATAAGCATATTCAGATAACGGCAATAAGCCTCCTGCAGCAGATTGGAGGAAACCTCGGCTACAAAGCCGGGATTGCGCTCTATGATAAACCGTCGCGCATCTTCGACAGACACCCGCTGAACCTCAGCATCGCATCCCGCGACAATAGAGGTTAGCGAAGGCTGGTCATACAGGAATCCCTGCACATAGTCAGTAACCACTTCGCCCTCGAAAGAGAAGCCCGTTACCACTTCCTGCCCCTTTGAATTAAGAGCCACATATTTGAAATATCCCGACTTTACCACACCCACGTAGCGGCACAATTGTCCCTGCTGAACAATCCTCTCGCCCCTGGCATAGACAACGCTCTTGCCATTAGCCGCGACATAATCATTCAGCGCCGACAGGTCAATCCTCGTCATGAAATCATTAAGCTGCGCCATATCTTTGGATGTTACTCGTCAAAATCCATGTGCTTTTTATCTCAAAATGCGGATAATGCGGGAAATGCAGTTTATTTCAGTTCTAATTCGATGTCCTCTATTGAAGGCAAGGAACTCTTGAATTCGTCAGGGATGAATTTTGTTAGCTGAAATTCCGCTACTCCGATAGGTTGTGATGATGACTCAAGTGCATATTGGGCAAGCACATTGTCTTTGTCCTTGCATATCAGCAAACCGATAGTGGGGTTGTCCTGTTCAGTTTTCAGTATATGATTTACCGCCGTCATGTAGGTACCAAGTTGCCCAATATCCCCGGCTCCGAAGGTCCCGGTCTTGACTTCTATAACACAATACGCGTGCAATTTGATGTTATAAAACAGTAAATCAATGAATTGTTCAGTATGTCCTACTTTGAGACGGTATTCTTCTCCGACATAAGCAAAGCCTGAGCCAAGTTCAAGAAGGAACCGGGATATATTCGCCATCAAAGCTTTCTTCAGTTCTCGTTCCTTGTAAGGCTCGGTCATTTCGGTAAAGTCGAAGATATATGGGTCTTTTGTCAGTTCCTGAGCAAGGTCACTATCGGGAGCAGGCAGCAAGCGGGAGAAACTTGTCAGAGCTTTGCCCTGACGAAGGTGCAGACTCGTGTCGATAAATGATTTCAACACATTCCGCGACCAACCACCTTCAACTATTTTATGAACATAGAATAATGCGGTTTCCCGTTCTCCAGTCTCAAAATATTTATCTATCAGTGTCCGATGATGCCCCCAAGGAACAGAAAAAATAAAATCGCCCACAGCTTGTGGGCATATTTCAGATTCAGAATTGCCTACAAGTTGTGGGCAATTTGCAGAATCCTCACTATAAAGAAGATACATCTTCTTCATGTATTGTAAATTCTGCCGAGAAAAGCCCTCGGCTTCCGGTATAGCCGCTTTCAAATCCTGACTGAGATTCCGATAGAATCCGCTACCATAGACATTCTCGGCATCACGAGCCACGATGTCACGACCGAGCGACCAGTAGAAGCACAGCATCTCCCTGTTCACCTGCGTCGCTGCCTTAATCTGGCTGCGACGGTAGCGTTCTTTTAACTCCTGAATCCACCGGGAGTATTCGGCATCGGTCTTAATCAGTTTGCTCATGGCTTTACCTTCTTGTAGTTGATCTAATTACAAAATTACAAAAATAATCTGATACTGAGGGCATAATATATCCTATAATCGGCTGACTAATCCAACAGCCCTACAAGCTCCTTTTTGATATCTTCGTCAATCTCGCGGTAGCGGGCGAAGGCCTTGCTTCCCTCCTTATGCCCAGACAAGGCGCCGACAAGGCTGGGGTCTTTTACCTTCTTATAGAGGTTGCCGACAAATGTGCGTCGAGCCATGTGGCTGCTGGCTATCTCATTGATAGGACGGCGTTCTTCTTCGCCTGTCTTTGGATTGAGAACGGTGACGATTCGTTTTATCTCACAGGCTGTGAAAATACTCTTGATTGCGTCATTGTATTTCTGGGTACTGATAAACGGGAATAATCTCCCCTTTTTATCGATGCCCTTGTATTTCTCCACCAAAGCCATTGCCCGTTTGTTCAACGGAACGCGAATAACCTCCGGTCGTTCACCCTTTGTCTTGTTGGGCATATATTCGACAGCTCCATCAATTATGCTTTCCGGAGTCATTTCAATCAGGTCGGAAACACGGCATCCGATGAGGCACTGAAAGATGAAGATGTCGCGTTGAACTGCCAATGCCGGTTTATCCGATAAATCATGGTCGGCGATTGTATCCCGCTCTTCAATGCTGATATAATATGGCGTACCATATTTCTCCGCGCCTATGCTTGTGCAGGATGCGAAGGGAGTGCGGGTAATGTAACCGCGTTTGACACACCAGTTGAAGAATGCCCTCAGTCTTTTCATGATGGCTATTACGGCATTATGACCACGCTGTTCGGGCTTGCGAGGTTTGCGCTTTGATTTCACGACCTCAGATACATCCTTATATATGGAGGGATATTTTTCGTATATCTTTGGCTCGTCAATCACAAACTGTTTGAAAGCGTCCACCATTTCACCGGTGAACTCTTCAAGTTTGAGAGAGAAATTCTGTCGTGTCGATTTCCGCTTGTATTTCTCATATCTCTCCAGCAACCGAGCCAACACGCGATAATGGCTCGACAACTTCGTGCCATCTTGTGTTGTATCAAGATATTCATTGAAGGTATCGAAAAAATTTCTGCTGACAGGTGTTGTCTCAAACAGTTCCGGATGATTGTGGCGCATTATCGCGTCCTCGAAAAATTCCTTTGAAAGAAGATTCTGAGGGGTGTTGACACAAAGAGAAACCAATCGACTTTCCAATGAAACAAGATTGTCGCTGATGGTTTGTAAATTTGCAAGGGTCTTGCGGTCTGCTCTCGGCATTATAAATTTTCCGTCACGGAATCTCGACGGATCGATGAATATGCCGCTTTTAAGCCTTAGGCGTAAATCACGTGACACCGACAGGCGAAGCATTATTTCCGATTCGCCGTTGCCGTTGACCTTTGAGGAGAGAGACCTTGTTATAGTAGCCATATTGAGAGAGGTTTTGATTACAGGTACAAATTTACTAAAATTTGTCCACGCACCAAAATTTCTGTCCACGTTTTGTCCACATCCTTTGCCACTACTTGAGCTTCATTGAAATCGCAGGTGCAACGCTCAGTCCATGAACATTCACTTAATATTCTGATAACCAATTGCTATCAGATAATGTTGATTTGTACCTTAGACTCAATCAGATTCAACGAGATTCATAATTACAACTCCTAGTGGGACCACTCGTAAAAATTACCAAATTAAGAAAATCGCTGAAAATCAGACATTTCAGCGATTTTTCTTTTGCCCTTTTCCATCGAAAAATCGGCAAAATAATGAAGTCTGCGGAGTATAATTCGGGAACAGTCAGAATTGATGCCGTTTTGTTCACCAGAAACGCTGTAACTCTCTGATAATACGATAATAGCGGAAACCTAACTCGATTTTAGGGCTCAATTTCATCGTTTTTCTACATAAAAATCAGGACCCCAATCTTTATGTTAAAGTTGCTGGATTCCAACAGTTAAATAATGTTGAGAGCAAGGGAACCTTAAAAGTGAGGAATCTGACATAGGAGTAGATTTGAGGCGATTTTAGGACCTTGTTCCCGATTCTTACACCTGAAATGACAATATTTCTCTGATATTCAATTTTCTGCGCCATAAGAGCATGACACGTGATAATTAACTTTGTGTCAAATTTAAAATTGACTCTTATGTATCAGCCAAATTATTACACGCTGTCCTTCATGATGAGGTCGGCACGCTCCACCAGAACAGGTGAGGCACCAATCTACGCACGAATAACTGTCTCAGGACAACGTGCGGAGTTCAACATCAACAGAAATGTTGACCCGGAAAACTGGAACGCCGGCAAAGGCATGGCCAAAGGACGTTCTAAGCGAGACATCGAACTGAACAAGTATCTTGAATCAATCCGTGCTCGAATCAGCGAGATTCACGCCCAGCTCGTGAAGGACGAGGAAATGATAAACCCTATCGTCCTCAAAAATCACTATCTCGGCAATATCGCCGGACCGAGGATGCTTGTTGAAACATTCAACGGTGTCGTTGCCCAATACAAGGAGAAACTTGAGATGGGGGACATCTGCGAGTGTACTTTCTTGCGTTGGGAGCGTTGCGGCAAATATCTGTCCGAATTCCTCAGCAAGCGAGAAGGGATGCCGGACATCCCTATCAAGAAGCTCACGAGCGGAATGATAGATGACTTCGAGCATTTCCTCCGGGTCACCAAAGAGAACGGCAACAATGCGGCGGTAAAGTACATCCGTTACCTCAAAAAAGTGACCCGCATCGCCATCGCAAACAAATGGATGGATGAAGACCCGTTCATAAACAAGCGATACAGCCGCACTCAGGCCAAACGCGAGGCTCTCAACGAGGATGAACTGAAACGTATCATGGCTCTGAATCTGAGCGATCTCCCCAGTCTGGAGAAAGTGCGCGATACCTTTGTATTCTGTTGCTTCACCGGTCTGGCCTTCGTGGATGTATCAACGCTCTCAAAGGCACAGATAGTCGAGGATGCAAACGGTGAGCGCTGGATAAAGAAACCGCGTCAGAAGACCGGGGAGATTAGTTCCATCCCTCTGCTCGGAATCCCGGCGAAGATTCTGGAGAAATACAAGGATCACCCTATGGTGGTTTCAAAAGGGATAATGCTCCCGGTAATCTCCAATCAGCGAATGAACGCCTACCTGCTGGAAATAGCGACGCTGGCTAAGGTGAAAAAACACCTTACCACGCATATCGCGCGCCATACATTCGCAACAATATCTCTCCGTAACCATGTCCCCATTGAGTCCATCTCAAAGATGCTCGGACATTCCGACATCCAGACCACGCAGATCTACGCCAAGATGCTCGATGAAGCTGTCTCGGAAGACATGCAGAAGATGCGCTCCAAGTTCGACCAACTGGAGTCAACGGTCACCCCGTTGAAAGAAAAACCGACGGATTTTGTGCGTGAGCCTCCGAAGAAACGTGGACGTCCGAGAAAGAATCCCGTCCAGCAGTAACCGCAACGATAAGGCCAATAGATAGAAATGAAAAGAAGAAAAGGGCGACAAGCGAGTTTGAAAGCTCGTTTGTCGCCCTTTTCAGGTTGCATAAATGTTCACATCAATATTTGGCGTGGAAGTTGGAATTGAGCCATTCCTCAATTTCCGCCTCATCATAGATGGTCTTGCCACCTATTTTATAATAAGGGATGATATTGTCGTTGCGGAAATTCTGGAGTGTCCGGCGGTGCAGCGACAGCCTGCGGGCCAATTCCTTGTCGTCGATGAAGAACCGTCCGGCTAATGGAGGTTTGATATTTCCGGCTATTACCTCAAACATTTCCGTCATTTCCCTTGCCTGTGAGTAGAAATCCAACACTGAGGGATGTCGTCTGGTGATTATCTCATCCATCATAGGCTGCCGTCGGCTCCCACCCGGTTGTCTTCAAGATAGCGTCCAAGCTCGTCCTGGCTGTAGAGGCAGTTCCCGCCGGGTTCCTGAAAGAAACCTATCTTGCCGCTTGACTTCAACGTCTGGAGCTGCCGGGTAGTTATACGCAACGCATTTGCGGCGGCGTATGGAGTGAGCCATTTGCCGGAGCCTACCGGCGCGTGAAGCTGTTTCCACATACGGCTGACCATCGAGTGCAGGAAACGCATGGATTTTATCATGTCCTCGAACACCTCCCTGTCTATTTCGACTGTCTGCATAGGCAATGGCGCTTATGAATAGATTTTGGCGGCTTTTGCAGCGAATGTCACGCCGAAACGACTGTCGATTACGAGCGACTCGCTGAACTTGCGCCCCTTGCGGTCGATGAAGTCATAGATTGGCGACGTGTACTTATAAAGCACCAGCTGCTCTATGTCCTTCTCCGTCAGGTCGTGACCACGGTAATGGCGCGGTATCGAGAATCCGCAGCACTCGCAGGCGACGGTGGCGGGGAACACTGTCAGGCCGTGGTTGCCGCATTTCGGGCACGTGTAGGTCGAGACCTTATTGGAGAAAGAGTTCTTATTGGTCAGGAGCGAGAGAATGAGGGGATGGATCCATTCCTCGTAAGCCTTCATCACCGGTTTGGTCGGCTTGCGGTTCTCAGCGAGGGCGTCAACCTCGTCAATCTGACCGATGAACTTACCGATGTCGGAGAGTTCGAGGTGTGCCGTGTGCGACATCAGCACACGCGCTTTCTCTGTCGGCTCTATGTCTCCCAGCAGATATTTCACGAATCCGTTGTTGATGAGACGCTGGAGTGTGGCGCCGCAGTCGCGGTGGCCGCTAACCGGGAGAAGCAACGGGGTGTCATCGTCGGCATTGACCAGTCCGTTGAGGTCGTGCAGGAAGTCGCAGGCCATCAGTTTCTCCGGCTGGTAGTCGGAGAACGAATAGACGCTGGTTCCCGATATCTCAAACTCGATGCTCCCCGGTACACATTCCGCATCTGCCGGAAGTTCGGTCGTGCCGTAGAACTCGATACCGCCGATGTTGGCCGTGATGCCGACCTCCGTGCATTTCGTGGAGTCAAACGCCAGCTCCATGCGGGACTTTATAAGGTCGTAAAGACGCTGCTCGTCTTCGCTGAGGAACAGGGGTGTGCGTTCCGTGGTCAGAATGCCGTGGCAGTACGGAATCTGTTCCTCCGGGCTGAACTGATAGCCCTTTGTCTCGGGGAATCGTCGCTCGATGTGACGCTTCATGTGGACAGGAAGACCGGATACTGAAGTTCTGGGCGACGAGATAAGCCCTTTCTCGAAGAGAGCGTCGGCGACTGCCATTGTTCGCTGAGGGAGAAACCCCAGCTCGTCGAGCGCGGTCTCCTGAAGTGAGGCCATATCGAGGAGATCGAATCTCCATTCGACTTTAGGATTGACCTCGACCACTTCGGCGCTGACGGTCCTGCCGGCCATATTTCTCAGGTCGGCATACACAAGCTTTGCCTGAAGTTCCTTGCTCCATACTTCCACCGGGGACATCTGGACATCGCTACCGTTCCATTTCCCGGTGACGCTGACGGTGTAGCCGGTCTTCTTTGGACGCTTCTTGCTGATGTTGTCATAGCTGTTGCAGAGCAACCACAGTGCGGCGATGTCCATGCGCTCCATCGGGAATGACTGCCTGCCGTACATCTGTGCGAAAGCCTGCTCCACATTGGTGCCGAACAGGAAGTCCATTCCGAGGTGCACCAGACCGGCGCGGGCGATTCGGGTGAGGTTGCGTCCGTGTTCACGGTTGCGGTAGGCGTAGGATATTGCCCGGTTGCTGAGTGTGGTCAGCCACATACGGCTGGTACGCCGGCCGGTTTTCATGTTCTGGCAGAGGATGGTGAACATAGCCTGTGCCATACAGCCCTCGTTTGAGGCGAAGATAACTTCTGCGGCATCCATCATCAGACTGCGGAGATTACGGAGAACATCCATGTCCTCCTCGCTGACCTTGAACTTTCCGTCCCTGTTCTCCGCACGGATACCGCACAGATACGTTTCCGGGATGAACGGGAGCGTCTTGATGAAGTCGCCGCCGTTGGCGTAGAAACCGTATGGGGCAGGACCCACGAGATTTGGATCCACCGAGGTGATGACGATGGTGCCGGTGTCGTTGGTGTATGCGCCGCAGTCGGTGCGGTCGGTGCAGTTGAGGGCGCGGGAGATGGCGAAGGCAATCTGGGGAGAGTGTGCGATTATAAGATTCATAGTTTTATTTATTTTATTGATTATTAACTGATTTAGTTATTGGAGAGAGTTTCGGGAAGACATGGGGAGGGCCTGCCTCCCCATGTCGGTGAAGAGGATAGCCACCGGGAACAGTCCCTTAATGGCAGGAATTATGTCAGAGTCGGATTATACTTTCGGTCCCTTGGGCTTGCGCTGCTGTGCCTGCTGATGCTCGTTCTTGGGTGCCGTCTGACCCTTCTGGAGCGGATCGGTGATGTTTTTCGTAGCCTCGTTGGTCTTGCCCTGATTGTTCACGGCATACTGTGTCCTGCTTTCCTCGGCCACACCGACAACCTTCTTGTTGTCGGCATAGTGGTATTCCGTGACCGGACGCTGTTTCTCCTTATTGAACTGGAGGAATACCGTGCATGGCTGGCCCTGCTTGTCCGTGACGTTGGCAATCTCGATTTTCTTGCCGGCCTGATAGTCGGCAATCTGCTGCTCCGTGAAATGGGTGTCCTTCCACTTGGTGATACGCTTGGGATTACCGTCGGCATCTACCCACGAGTTGCGCTGCTGTTGCTGCTTTTCGCCGGACTGCTCCTGTTTTAGCGACTGGGTGCGGACAAACTCCACATCACGCTTGTCGGCGTTGTATTGCAGGTCACTGGTGAACTTGCGGCCGTTGTTCAGCTCGATCTCCTTGCCTTTGATGACACCGCCGTCTTTGAGTATGCCGATTTCCTTCATCGAGAGTTCGGTCTTGCCGATTTTGTTCTTGATGTATATCTTGTCCACCGGCATGGCCACGATGTCGTTTGTCAGACGGTCGATGCTGACAAGGCTCTTTTTCATTTCCCCGGTCTTGGGGTCGGCGAGTTCGACCGCTTTACCGAGGTTCCCGGTTTTGAGAAGCTGTTCCTTGTCCTCTTTTGTGAACTCGTAGCCTTGGAACGGCTCGTTGAGTCGAGGTTCGTTCTTGATGAAGTGAGGCACAAGACCGAATGTACCGTCGGGATTCTTCCTGAAGGAGAGACGGGCATCGATGGAAAACTTCTCGTCACCGAACTGAGGCGTCACTGTGAAAAGCTGAGGTGACTTGTGGTTGAACAACATCTGGTTCAGAGCTCCCGATTTTTCGAGGTCATCGCGCCTGATGCCCCACTGCCTTTCGATGGATTCCCAGTCGATCTTGTTGACGTCAACCGGTGCCAGCGTCACTGCGGTCGATGGCTCTTTTTCCTGACTCCGGCTGTTCCCGGTTGCTTCGGACTGAGTCTGTGCGGGAGCCTCTTTTGCCGATTGTTCCTGTCCCTTGGCCATAGACTCGGTATCGACCTTGTACTGCTTCAGCATGTCGCCGTTTGCCACCGGATCCTGAATCAGGTCGGCCATCGCCGGGGCAATAGCATCGTAGCGGTCGGCGGGGAGCCTGAAGAAACTGAACATCGTCGGATTCTTTGCCTGACGGACGAAGTTGGAGATGAACGCTTCGAGGGGGTTCTGACCCTTGTTGAACTTAACGAGGTCGCTCAACTTGGCAGTCTTCGCATCTGCCATCTGGGGTGTGCCGTCAGGATTCTGACCGGCAACCGCGCCTACCTGTCCCGTCTCGTTGTTACGGGCTATCAGCACTTCATGTTCCTGGATATTTTCCATAAACTTTTATTGGGGGGATTATTGGCGCCTTACTTGGCGCCGAGGTTATTGAATCTTTCATTTCTCATCTTCTTGCGGAGTCTGCCCTCCGGACTGCGGGAACTGACAAAGGT
>CAJMDR010000022.1 GCA_905212215.1 uncultured Porphyromonadaceae bacterium | reverse complement strand
GATGTGAAGCTGAAAGTAGCGGGCGATGGGCCACTCATGCAGCCCATGAAAGAGCAATATTCCGCCAATAAGAATATAGAATTTCTTGGCAAACAGAATGCCGAAGAGGTGACCCTCCTGCTCAACGGAGCTGATGCTATGTTGATAACCAGCGAATGTTATGAAAACAACCCTCTCAGCGTAATAGAATCGCTGTGTGCCGGCACTCCGGTAATCGGCGCGAAAATAGGTGGTATTCCCGAGCTAATAGAGGAATCTAACGGACAACTATATCCGAGCGGTGACGCAAAGGCTCTCGCAGTCCTCTTACGCAGTTTCGATGCCGATTCTTACGACCGCTCAGCCATTGCAAAGAAAGCAAGGAGAGACTTCTGCGAGGATACCCACTACGCTAAGCTCATGCAACTCTACACCTCCATATGATTGAATATATTGAATAGACAAAAAACATAAAAACATATTGAATTTATGCCGTCTGCTCAAACACGTTAAAAAGGCACAAAAAACTTATTTTTGTGTTTATGTCTTTATGTCTAAAATCAGTCCTTTTCGTCTTCCGTTGGAATACGCAAATCTCCCTGGCGTGGATCCTGCCCGCACGGATAGCGCACCATGTCAAGACACGGCTTCAAGCCGCGCATGGAACGTAGCTTGTTGCGCAGTGCCCATTTTGCCGGGTGCTTGATATACTTTTTCATCACCGGGGAAGCGGTACCTACCATCCAGCAGTTCTTTGGACATGAACGCACTTTGGCACGCACCTTTTCCGCCTGCTCGCTATTCCATATTTCTATAAAAGAATCTCTGCGAATGTTACCCATGGACTCTTTCCAGTATTTTTCTTCGAGACCATTGCAAGGATACACTTCGCCATAGGGGTCGATAAAGAAATTGGTAGTGCCGGCCTCGCAGGGAAGTAGACGTGGCTTGCCGTCTATGTAATTTATCAGTCCCATGTTGAAGAAAGCGCGAAACCATGACTTGGGATGCTTCTCCTTCAGTTGCCAGCCTATGAGAGTGCGGAAATCATCCGTAACACGCTCATGGTTTGTGATGACATTGTCGTTCTTATGGAAATAGTAGGAGTTATGGAACGCGGCGGTGGCGAATTCCATGCCGAGGGCACGCGACAGACGGTATAGCGAGAGCATATCCTCTGAGTTATGGTTGCTTACCGTGCAGCCGAAGCCGATGTCCTTGACTCCCATGTCCCGGAGAGTAAGTAAAGTACGGAGACCTCTGTCAAAGCCCCCCTCACGGCCACGTAGCTCGTCGTTTTTCTGCGACAGACCCTCTATGGAGATACGAATGCCTATCTTCGGAAATTTCTTTGCAAGCGCAATCACACGGTCATCGAACCAGCCCGAAGTAGAAATCACTATTCGCGGAGTATGGCGGAAACATTCTGCGACAATATCCTCCAGATCCTCACGGATGAACGGCTCGCCACCGGTTAGGTTGATGAATTTCAGCCGGGGAAGCGTACGCAAATCCGCCGCTGTTATCTCACGCGGCTTGTCGGTAGGATTTTTCCAGATGTTGCACATCTGGCACCGCATGGGACAGCGGTATGTCAATATGATGGAGGCGTCGGTAGGTAATGCTATGGCCATAATGCGATTCGTGTAAGTCAGATTATGCGTCAGTTTTAATTTTTAAGAGGAGTCCGATGACATAATCCAACTGCAAAGTTAATGTTTTTTTCCGTATCACCAACTAAACTGTCCCAGTTTCAGGCCTCGTTCCTTAATAATCACCTTCATATAATGGGAGGGTGCCTTCTCGCCATTGCAAGAAAATCTCTATCAGGCTCTGAGCGCTTTGACGCACAGAGAGAATATCGCGCATTCGCAGACAGTTCTTGGCGAAGGAAGGGTCTGTAGCCACACGCCACATATCATCGGCATTCCAACCGTCACGCTTTACACCCGTGCCTTCCTTATCGACGATGTCTGTAGAAGGGACAGTATTTGTGATAACGGGAGTTCCTGCCACTATGCTTTCCGGTATTGACACCATATTTAGGTCGCGCAGGGTATCGATGAGCATTGCCTGCGAGGATGCCATGAGAGGCGCAAGACGTTCATGAGGGAGAAATCCTGCCCACTCCACACGGTCGGCAATGTCGAGTTCTGCACTTAGTCGGCGCAAGTTTTCCTCCTCCGGTCCGCGTCCTGCTATTATAAGGCGGTAAGCTGGATGAAGTTCGTTGAAGCGGGCAAACTTGCGAAGGATAGAACCAATATTCTTGCGAGGGATGAGCTGAGAGACAACAATAAATTGCTTTTCTTTTTTGGAGGCGACGGGAAACTTGTTTATGTCAATTCCATGTTCAACATATTGCATGGCCGTATTGGACATATAACGGCTGATGAAGGCTCTGGCAGCTCTGGAACGGCCAACAGCAAGCATTCGTCTAAGTGGAGAGAGAGGAGTGATGACATTATACCAGAAACGTGCCGGAAGCTTATGGAAACGGTGCGGCATGTAGGAACTCTCATGCCAGCACAGAGTCTTACGCATGGCCGCTATTGCTGCCCACAGGGTATGAAACTGGAATGCCTCACTGGAGAGTATCATGTCGTAGTCATGTCGTGTACGCCATATATAACGAGCCATAGACGGAGAGAAAGGGAGATACTGGTCCAAAGATGAGCCACCGCAGGTATCGAAGAACCTAACATCAAAGTCATAGGTCTCGTCTTGTGTCGGTCTATAAGGCGATGCGGCTGCTAAGGTAACGTCATGTCCGAGCGACAGAAACCCACAGCACATATTGTGCATAAGGGTGTCGCGGATGCTTTTCACCTCGGGTATTCTACCGTTATCGGGTGTAAAGAGTATGGGGTTCAGGACAAGTATTCGCATGACGTACGGAAACTGGCTTTAGCTGATTCCTTTATGTTAACGAGCATTAAGGCTTAAAAGTATAGTAAAACTGTCAAAAAAGCATCAGAGGCGTCCGAACAGCTTCCGAAATTTCTCCTGACCGACAATGAGTATGTATAGCAACAGGAAACGCTTGCGGTAGAAAAATATGAATCCGAGACGATGACGGCGTGGCATGCGACGCCATGGATACTCCTCGTAGATAGTCCGGAAGAGAGGCAGTTCAGCCTGTTTCCGCATCCAGGCGCGTTTGAAACCAAGACTTCTGTCAGACATGAACATAATCTTGAGGTAAGAACGCACTGCATCAATGGCATAACCCCATGCATTGTGTACTCCCACAGCGGGAGCGTCAGGGTCGTTGCGTACCATGCCGGCGAAGAAGAGGGCGGAAACCACGGCCCGTTCTATCATGTCCTCGCGGGGATTGCGTGTGATGGATCCTTCGCTTATGGTGTAATGGTAGTAGGAGTTATAGAGGAATACGAATGTACGGACATGACGCATGCTCTCGTAGACAAAGGGGAAGTCTTCGCTGAGGAAATGGTGCTGTGCCGGAAAACGCACATTATGCTCAAGCAGAAGGCTACGGCGGTAAAAACGGGAGTTGGTAAAGCCGGGATAGCGCTTGCGACCCGGCTCGAAGGAAGGAGAGAGGGTACTTAAAGTAAACTCCTTAATTTCGTGGGGGTCAGTATAGACGACTTCTTTTGCGTCCTGCCGATGGTTGGCGATATGTCCGCCCGGATAATGCTGCTCCATGGCATAACATACTTCATCGGCATCATGTTTCTTTGCCACCGCATAGAGGTTCTCGAGAGCTTCTGGAGCAAGGGCATCGTCAGAGTCAAGGAAAGCTATATACTCGCCTCGCGCAATCTCTATACCGATATTTCTGGCGGGACCGCAACCTGAGTTCAGCGGGGTACGAGCTACATGGAAACGGGCATCCTGTACGGTAATCTTTTCGGCCGCTCGCAGGGTAGCTCCATCATCCGGGCTGCAATCCTCAACAATGATGGCCTCGAAGTCCTTCAGCGTCTGTTTCTTTAGCGAGTCAACGGAAACATGAAGATGTCCTGTGGCGCAATAGGCCGGGATTATGACGGTAACTTTAGGGTTGTCGGTAGTAGAGTTCATTGTCAGATAATGTCAGTTGCGTTGCAGGGCTCGTAAACCCTGATTAAATTTACCTATTACTTTTCCGCGTTCCTTGGCAGTGAGGTCAAATATGTATATACCGATACCAAAGAGAGTCCAAAAGAGCGCTGAATTGCCGATGGCGTTAAGAAGGCCAGGTTCGGTTACGGTGTGAAGAAAGAAGGCGGGGGTAAAAGCGATTGAGAAGACGAACAGAGGTCTCAGCATAGACACAAGCAGATAACGCCAAAAACCGAAATGGATCTGAACATGCATCATCCATGCTACAAACAGGTATATTAGGCCGGTAATGGCAACTCTTACGACGCAAGCTGTCGGAGCCCACCCCGTAAGCTTGATGCAAAGCCAGCTCAAAGGGAGGTTAGAAATCAGCAGTATGCTCCATATTATATTGAAATTCTTCACCTTTCCTGTTGCCTGATTGCATACCCTGCCTGGGGCAGCTATACAGTCGATGCCATTTCCCACAATAACAAACAAGCAGAAGATGCCTGTGTACTTCGGGACCTGGTCGCCAAGCCATATCTGCAATACGATGTCGATGTTGAGGCAGAGGGGAACAAGCAATGCGGCGGAAAGGTAGAAGGAATACTTGCCGAGTTTGTCGATGAACGAGCGCAGATGCTTGATGCAGCCTTGAGCGTACAATGCCACGAGTTTTGGGGAGAAAGCAGTCTGGAAGCTAGCTAAGATGGCAAAAGTGGCATGTTGTACCATTATGGCGAGTCCAAAAGCGCTGTTAACGGTAACACCAAAGAAGTGGTTGAGAATCAGCGAGAGCCCCTGCAAGGCTGCCATGGAGGCCATACAGCCTAAGGTGTTCCAACCACTGAAAAAAATGATGTCGCGGAACCGCCGTGCATCCCAAAGGAAGCGGAAGTGACATACATGCCCATAACAATGGGAATGACAACAATAAATTTTGTAAGTTGTCACTACCACTATAGTAACGGCCAGGAACTGCGCTGAATATATGATTAGCAAATGATCGTGGAGTAGCAGAAGTGTCAGGATACAGACTAACCGCAACATAACCTCTCCCATTGAAAAGAAGGCATAAAAGTTCAACTTTTCGAAAGCTATGATCATAGCATTGTAAGGCACCTTGACTATGTTGAAGCATAGAGTGAGCAGCGAGAGCTGAAAAACCCAGTTTGTGGCCTCCATACGTTCTGGAGGTATGTTTAGACGATTGTTGACCCACCACAGACCAATGGTTTCACCGGCCAAAAGCACAACGCAGATGATACAGAACTGAGCTATCATGGCCACATTGAACATACGCTGCAGACTGTTGGTGTTGCCTCGACCTTTTTCATACATCAAAAATCGTAAAATACTGCTCTCCATAGATATGTTCAGGAAGCCGAAAAAGATGACGAATCCTGCTACAAGGGAATAGATTCCATAGTCGGTTTCACCAAGTACCTCCAAAGCCAGTCTGGAAGTATAAAGACTGACAAACATGATGAGTACTGTGCGTACCGCCATATAGACGGAGTTGAGGCCTATGCGTCTGCCAACCTTCTCTCCAGTTGCGTCGGTGTCATCGGCCAACGGGGTCTCCAGAATACGGAGAGTGTCACTGTCTTCGGATAGCTTAGACATTAAGTCCCAGGGCGTGCGAGGATTGAGATGCTCCGTTGCCTTTAGGCAGAGGCTTCAGTAGCCATCCCGAAGGTAAAGGAGCGTATTTGAAAAGGGGTATACGGCTACTGATCATGGCAACGAAAGTGAAGACTATCATGGGAATGATGAGTGCGTGAAGGGCGATGTAGGAAAGACACATGATCATGGAGATAGAAGTGAACCATGTCACACGCTTATCTCGCTTGCGGACATGTCTAAATGCACGGAAGAGTACCAGCAAGTACCAGACAAGCCAAAGAACACCAGCCATACCCAAATCTATGAGATAAGACATGAAACTCATCTGGGTGCCTCTCAACAACCAGTCGTACTCTTGTGCGAACTTGGTAAGCTGCAGGTTCTTGCCACCCTTGAACTGGCTCGGACCAAAGCCGACATACCAGGCGTGTGGCGTATCACTGATAATGATCGGCAGTGCAGAGTATTTAAGGCCACGTGCGAAGTCTTCTTCCTCTACTTCAGGCATGACGGCCTCCAGATAGCCGTCAAGCACAAGAGTACGCATACCATCGTCGCCCACTATATAATCGCTGAGGAACTTGGTGGAGGTAACATCGCTCTTGATTCCATCGTAGTCTTCTATCTTAGTGTCGTTCAACAGTGTCAGGTATACAGCCGCGAATCCACCCACAGCCAGCAGCATGAGGGGTGCCACGTATAGCATACGTTTGAAGAACATACGGTCCATAGGAATAAGGAAGAAGAAATACATTACCATGTATATGAACGAGATTTTGGTCTCATTCAGCAGGGATGGAAAGAGAGCTATGACCAGTATGATGTTGCGACGCAGATTATCTATATACGACAACGAATAGTCCCAGCGGCGCACCATCAGGTAGAAGCTGATAAGGTAAATCAAGGTTGAGATAGGCCCGGAAAACATCCATCCCAAAGTTCCTCCCACATTGTCGTAAGCGCCCCAGCGTATGCACTGGATTACCATTACTGGCATCTGTAATAGAAGAAAGATATAGAGCGACTTCTCGAACAGAGGCAAAAAGTAACGTACTCGCACCCGAGTGGAAAGTAGGTAACGCACTATGATGAGCAAAGAGATGGATATGAGATAGGGGCGCATGCCGTTAATGACCAAAAGCCTCGGAGTATCGTTGATCAAAGCACTGGTAATGCCTATAACCAGCAACGCTATGTAAAGTGCTATGTCCATGCGGCTGCGGAGAGTCCAAAATCCGAGCAGGATAAGAGTGACGTCGCCAAGCAAGTTAAAGGCAGAAAATACCGGTTCGAAGAGAGCTGGCACTATCTCTTGTATGGGAAACGAGTATGTGCCAAACACCCAGAAGACCGCAAGCAAGGACCAAGCCACAAGTTTATATTTCGGCACTGTCTTTTCCATCTAAAATCAAAAATTGACGAGGAATTGAGATTACGGTTCGTTACACCGAACTTTCAGCCGATTTCGTCACGAAGTTCATCTTCCTCCCTATGTCGACGCACGTTGTCTGTGGTTATAGTCTGATGTCGATAGCGTGCGAAAAGCATGATTCCGGGAATAAGCAATGCCAACAGGAATGAGCCAGCAAGGACGAAACTCTTCCTGGGACGGGTGGTGCTACCGTTGGTCCATGCTTCGTCAATGACAAAGCCTGTCGGAAGGGTGCGCACGAGTTTAACCTCAGTCTCCTCACGCTTCTGCAGCAAGTAAGCGTAGATGCGGTTCTTTATTTCATTGTCGCGCATCATGTTGGTGAGTTCCTGCTCCATGCGGGGAATGGAGGAGATGCGGTTGTTGACGGTTCCATTTTCCGAATTCATACGGCCAATGGCAATCTGCATGGCGGATATGGAACGGTCTACACTTGTGATCATGTTAGAACGCAGAGCTTCTATCTGACTTTCAAGCTGCCGCATGGTGGAGTTATTGCCTTTTGCGCTGGCCTGCATCTGCATCAACTGGAGCACCAGATCATTGTAGCTGTTGATGGCAGCGTTGGTACCATCGGAGTTTTGTCCTTGTATGGAGGTCACCGGTATGAGCGAATGCTTGTTCTGGGATGAAGTCAGGAAATCACGCAGCATACGGAGGATACCGAGCTGCGTCTCCTGATCGATAAGGTTGGCGGTAGTGCCCTGTCTTATCTTGAATATATATTCAGCCTCTGCCTCCGGGTTTACAATCTTGTTGCTCTCCTTATAGCGTGCGATTCCTGAACCGCTCTTTTCCAGCTCATTGTACATCTTCAACAGTCTGTCGTTGAGGAAATCAAGAGTTGCCTTAGAACGTGCGGAACGGTCAGCTACAGATTTTTCATTATAAAGTTCTATTATGGTGTTGGCAATTGCACGGGCACGCTTGGAGTTCGTGTCGTCAATTTTGATTTCAACTGCGTTGGACTTCTTCTTGTCAACATAAACGTCGATGTTGTTGAACCATTCTTCAGCGGCATCGTCGGCGTTACTGAGCATAGCCGTGAAAGTCATGTCAGCCTCAGGTTTATAAAACGACGTTGGTGTGATTGTGAACTTGCCTAAAGGAGTTGAGGCAGTGTAGGGCAATTTTGGTATGTCCTGGTCGAATACCGTCTTATAAGTACCCTGCTTAACTTTAAGATGCAGTTTTTTACCCTTGTCGCGTATCTTGAGAGTGAACTTGGTAGACATGGAGATTGTGTCGAGCATGGCATCGGGACACTCAACCTCGATAGGTGAATTCTGGAAATAAATGATGTCCTTGCGCCAGAAAGCGGTGGAACCAGTGTAGTCGCGGTTAAGGTCGAGCGCGTTTACGACACGCTTTATTGCCGCATGACTCTGCATACGCACAATTTCATCGACAACGTTGACTCCGCTACCGCCCATGCTGAACGATGCCATAAGGGAGCCGAACATACCGGTAGGCTTGGCATCTTCCTCGTCCTGGTTGAACATCACCTTGGCAAAAGTTGTCTGGGTCGGGTTCTTAGTTTTGAGCCAGAATGCTGTGGCACCTACTATCACTACTACAGAGATGGCAAACCACCACCAATTATGCAGCATATAGCGACCCATTTTCTTGAAATTGATACCGGTCTCGCCCGACTCATTCTGCAGGTTTTCCGCAGTCTTTATGGTTTCGTTGGTACTGGTAGACATTGAGATAAATTACTTGGTGATTGCTATTACCAGGGAAGTGAGCACGGAAGCCGCGCTTACTATGATGCTGGCCAATGAAACATTAAAGCTGCGGCGTTCGTTATAGGTGAGTTCGTCGACACGATTGGGACCCGGTTCTACGTACACAACATCATTCTGGCGCAAATAATAGTAATTTGGGTCCCATGTCTTGGAATCGGTGAGATCTATACGATGGTAAGTTGTCTCACCATTGCTTTCACGTATCACCATTACATTGTCACGACGACCTGGCACATTTATATCGCCGGCGGCCGCTATGGCATCCATCACGGTAAAGCGTTCCTTGTTAGGCTTTATAACCTGAGGTTCTTTGACATCGCCGGTCACCTTAACCTCAAAGTTAACAAGCTCAACGGTAACCATGGGATTTTCCACGTTGGCAGAAATACGCTTAATCAGCATATCGGCCAGCCCTGTAGTAGTCATTCCCGCCACATGAAGCTTACCTAACACAGGGAAATTGATGTCACCCTGTTTGTTTACCCTGTAAGTCTGAGTACGACCCTGAGTATTGATACTTGAAGCCAAAGCATCGCGGTTGGTACTCTGGTTTATAGGGAGATTGTATATGGCGGCAGCGGCCGAAATTTCTGCGGTCACATTTATTGCCAGCTCGTCATCAGGTTCGATAATAAGTTCAGGAGCCTGAAGAGGAAGTTTACCGTTGGTAAATGCCTGAGTATCCTTCATCAATATTATGTTCTGCTTTGATGACGAGCATGACGCCAAAAGCAGAACCAGAGTGCAAAGGTATAGTATCTTTTTCATCGTTTCTGTAAAAAACGGGTTAGCGTATTCATATCTGTAGGTCAGAAATAAATCATGACATTCACTTCCGACAACTACTTATTCATAACGACATAACCCCGAACCATATTATAAAAGTCTGAACTTTTTAATACCTTATTGGCTCTTCCACCTTTACAAAGTATTAAACTATCTCGTCCATCGCCTCTATAAAATGCGGAATAGAAAAGTCTTCCGCTCTTTTCCGGGCCTCGGTCTGCATGTCACTCACCTTCTTGCAATCTGAAGCCAATGCACGCAGCGCTTCCGAGGCTGCCTGACCGCCCTTCTCTGTTCCTGCTGGGATGAAGACTGTGTCTGCGTCAGAACAATAGTCGCGTATAGACCCGATATCCGTACATATCATGGCAAGTCCCATCGCCATAGAACAGACTATTACGTTGGAACCAATAGTATCTGTCATGCAGTTGAGACTTACATGACAGGAAGCCATGAGAGACCTCAGTTCATTTTCTTCAACAAACGGTATCAGCTCCACATTGGGAAATGTGGACAATTCACTCATATCCACCATACCCTGACATACCACGAACTGCACATCCGGGGTAAGCCTGATAGTCTCGCGTACCGTGTCCATATCACGCATCTGGTTTCCCATGACTATCACTTTCAGAGGTCCCTCGCCACTATACAGTTTCGCATGAGGAGCCTGCAAATAATAGTTGTCCACATAATGGAACAAGGTATGGAATTGTGCCGGATTCCCGCAGTCTTCAGTCAAAAAACGGGTCAGGGATGAACCCAACGTAAGGATTGCATCTACCGACTGACACCATTGCCGCAGGGAGTTTCTGCTGAACATGCCTTTCAATTTAACCGGCACAAGATGCACCATACCGGCTGTCCTTACTTCAGGATAATTTTTCCTTATTGTCCGGGCTAATGGAAGAAGCATGACTCCGGAATCAAGATATTCCATCATCATCACCATATCTCCTTTTTTCAACCCGCTGAGTTTTGTAATCACGGACTCAGATACCATTTCACCACACTTCCTGTATATGCTGGAACGACGCAGACGCATCCATATCCTCTCAGCAAGATTACGGGGTGTTTTCTGCGCCTCATAAGCCTCTTCCGGCACAGGAATCCATGTGTAACGCTCCGGATAATTCCGGGCCAAAGTACGGCACAAATACTGCATCCCGGCATGATTCGATGATGTATTAGCCCAATCTTTAGTTATGAAGTATATCATGTTATTTCTTCGAGATTATGCTTTTGAGTTTTCCGTTCAGTTTATGTCGTGTCTCTTTATCAAGTCCCATAAAATAAACGACTATTCCAACCGATAAAAGGGACACAGAACATACTATAAGGAAGTTTACAATATCCGAGGAAGTCGGGCCTGACCACCAAAGTACAATTGGTAGAGCTATAGAAACCACACACACCTTCGTGAACTCACCGACTACCTCACGGACATAAGTTGACGTACGCATTTTTATCATCGGACATACAATTCTTATGCGTGCCCCCTGAGTGATTATGAATATCACAAACTGCACGATAAACACTGAAACCGGATTCCCTCCAAAATGAAGGACGAGCCATGCCACAGGAACTATCAGCAACAACAGGCTTCCCTCTATTAGCTGAAACACCTTAAGGTTTCCCGTTGCATGGACGGATGAATTGAGCGGCATACGCAGTGCGTCGATTAAGCCGACAAGCAATGTCCAACGGATGAACGTGGCGGTCCATGGGGGCACCACAGTCAACCATATCTTCAGCACATAGTCCGTTTCCAGAATCAATGGAAGGGATAGTAACAGTACCAGATAGAGTGAATAACGTGACGAATTGATTATAAGCCTGTGCATATATTCCAGATCTCCCGAGGCATAGCTCTTGGTAATCTGAGGAATGACCGCCGTCTGGAAATTCTGGCAGAAAGCCGCCACTTTGCTCTGGATTGTCACGGCAAGTCCTCGTGCGGCATTCACAACAGGTCCGAAAAACCAGTTGAGGAGGATATTAAGTCCTTGCATATAGCCCACCAATGCCAACGAACCATTCATGATCCACCCCGCGAACTTTGCCATCTCCTTCAGCAGTCCCCGGTCCAATATCATCCGGCCGCGTGTTTCTTCGAACCTGCGGCGGCAATATATTGCATAAATAACGCACACACTGACTTTAATCAGCATCAGTAATGAGCCATAGACCACAAGTTTCTCTGTTGGCAGATACATTACGATATAAGCCGTGGCAAGCTGCATCAAGACCTCGTAGATGGATATATAGGCAAACGCGCCCATCTTTTCATGAGCTATTATGTCTGATGTAAAGGGAACCGTAATCACCTGTACCATTGCGGTTAATAAAGAGAACTGCAACAACCATACCGCTGTACTTCGCTGCGCTTCGGGAACTACTAATTCTTCCTTTACATACCAGAGTGCAAGGGTTTCTCCGAGCAACAGCACCACTGTAGCCACTCCAAGATGGATGATAAATGCCGTCGAAAAAACATCATGCAGCCTTCCTGACGACGATGTTTCTTCAGATTTGCTGTCAACGCCCATCTGATAGGTAAGGAACCGGGATGTGGAAGTGGCCATGGAGCCATTTATGAACTCGAACATAGCGACTATGCTTCCGACAACGTTGTAAATGCCAAAATCCTCCACGCCAAGAGCCTGAAGCACAACACGCGAGGTGTAAAGACCAACTGCCAGCATGAAAAGCATGCGGATATACAGCAAGCCGGTATTGCGTGCTATTCTGCCTGGTGCATGAGTGGAGGTTTCAGCCATTTAGGTCATTTATTGTCCTATGGTCTTCAGGTAAACCGCTTCGGTCTGGCGTGCTATGCTGTCCCAGTCATAGGCGGAGAGGTCGTAGCAGCGGCGTTTCGGTGCTTTCGAGAGTTTTGTTTCGAGCAGCTTCGCAAAAGCGGCAGCATCTCCAACAGGGAAGAAATCGCTTTTTTCAAGTATCGGCAGTCTGTTGGCCGGTATGTCGCTCACTGCCACATCCAGACCATAGCTCATGGCCTCAAGCAATGCTATGGGCAATCCTTCATGGTAGCTTGGCATAGCGAACAATGCCGCATGGTTCATCAGTTGGTTCAAACGCTTCCCCTTTATGAATCCTGTCAGCACTACTCCTGCTTCCTTAGCCTGGTGCTTAAGGTCAAGAGAATAAGCATCTTCATGGTCGGCATCTCCGGCAATAGCCAGTTTACAGTCTCCCGACAGCTGTTTCCATGCCTTTATCAGGTCATGGAAGCCCTTTTCTTTCACAAACCTGCCCAAAGCCACTATATAATGTCCCGGTTCCAGACCTAAGGATTCAATATAGTCAGTATCGGCTGTCCGTTGAGGAGGATTCACACCGTTATATATCAGGTTTGTGTCTTTCCTTCCGTAATTTCGCTCAAGGATGTCGGCTATCACTTTGGAAATCACAATCACCTGGTTTGAAGCCTTGGCACCCGCTCTTTCCCCCGTCCGGAGCATGAGCTTTGCCATACGGCCCCATTTCTGTCGGTCATAGTCGGGACCATGGTTCGTAGTAACCACCTTAAGCCCCGTCAACCGTGCTATGGGAGCCAATAATGCAGGACCTATGGCATGGATATGGATAATGTCCGCCTTCATCTTCCTGGCAAGCCTTACCGCCCGCCAGGTATGAACTATCGCCTCGAAGCTTTTCTTGTGAGGTGCCTTCAGGGTTACAAGATGAACACCCTTGTAGCTATCGGGATGACCGGCACCGACATAAGGGGAGCGGCACACAACGGTGATGTCGTGCCCCATTGCTGCCAGACGAGGATAGAGTTCCTGACAATGGGTCTCCACACCGCCTTGAATGTCCGGGATACCCCGGGTGCCTGTCACTAATATTTTCATAATTCAGTTCTCACCGTGAACCGTAGTAAAATCATCCGGCTGCCGGTAAAGTCTACAAAGTTAAGATTTTTTTCGCACTTCTGCAACCCACATTCCGGTTTAATGGTAAAACAAAGTATGGGATAAATACGTTAATAGTTCTACAAGGATTGTTAAAAGTTCTGTAAAAGACATGCTTTAGACTGTCCTTAGCAAATGCCATGCATGCAAGTTTAGCTCTGAAATTGCTATTAGTTGCCACGGGAGGCGCAATAGGCTCCCTCATCCGTTATCTGCTGGAATCGCACATCAATGCCAGCGTGATAACGGCTGTCATCAACACGCTCGGATCATTCCTCATGGGCATGTTTACCGGATGGCTGCTCGCCTCAGCCATGGCCCAAGATAAGAAGATGCTCCTCAGCGCTCTGCTCATGTCGGGCTTCTGCGGCGGTTTCTCTACTTTCGCGCATTTCGCCACCATAACTATGAACTATCTCCGCGACGGCGCAATATATGCCGGCATCGGATATATCTTCATCACCATAGTAGCGGGACTGGTTTTCTGCTTCGGCGGTTTCCTTATAGGCACCCGTCTGGTTTGATTCCGCCACTTCTTCTCCTTTATCTTCCTCTCTCCTCTCTCCTCTCTACGACTCTACTAAACACCTACATCATCAAATAAGAGGTTGTTTAAAAACGATTGTTAACTGAAGTGAGTTTGCGGAGGGTAATCACG
>CAJMDR010000021.1 GCA_905212215.1 uncultured Porphyromonadaceae bacterium | reverse complement strand
CCTTATTTCGCCTCCTTCTTCCCGTTGGCAGGCGCCGAGGGCACACTTCGCTCTTTCCTCAAAGGCACAAGGCTGGAGACGTATGTGGCGATGAAGACAGGAAGCCTTCACGATGTGCAGGCATACGCCGGGTATCGTCTCGACGAAAACTATATGCCGACGCATGTGGTTGTAATTTTAGCGAACGGTTTCAAAGGCTCGCGGAGCGCTTATCGTAATGCGGTGGAGAGACTGCTCCTTTCTTATCTGTAACGCACCACCAAGGACCATGGATAAACAGAAATTAAACGACCTCTTCAACAAAACTCACTTTTTTGCAGGACTATTGCACGAGACATCGACCAAAGAAACAATAGGTCCCAACATGATAAATGTATTGCGCAAGAGTGCTCTTGCGTTGCAGGAAGCTATGGCAGAGACCGGGTTGTTGATGGATCCGGACTGTCTGCACGGTCCGAACACTTCTTTTAATATCAGAGAAGAGGCGGAGGCCGGCGATGACGCTCTTGACAACAGGGTGGCTCCGGTGGTGCCAAAGCCCTGGATGGCAGACAATGCGGAGGAAGAGATGCCGGAACATCTCACCTCCGAAGTGCCGGACGACAAGTTATATGACAAGTTATATAATGATGACGAAGAGCCGGAAATGCTGGAGGTTATTGATGAAGAGGAAGAGGAAAACATGGATATGTCGCCCGAAGGGAAGTATCCGGACATGAGCTATTTCACCATTGTGGAGAAGGTAAACTACCGTTCAAGTCTTTTCGACAACAGTAAGAAAGCTCTTGATGATACCATGATACTTCTCTCTTCCCTGACAGGTTATTCCAAGGCCGTTGAATATCTTCAGGAGAAACTTCACTGGCACCCGGAGAGCAATGAACAACAGGCAACTTTCCTGACAAAACTGCATGAATGTTTCTGCAAAGGGAAGAAAGTAGAAGAATAAGAAAAAATAAAAAATCGGCAGTCTCCTTTGGCCTGCCGATTTTTGATACACTCTAATACCGTATATCAGGTATGCTGTATATAGTACCGACCCCTGTCGGCAACCTTTCCGACATGACCTATCGCGGCGTGGAGACGTTGCGTAATGTAGAGCTGATCCTTGCCGAGGACACGCGGACTTCGGCGGTTTTGCTGAAGCATTACGACATAAATACACCTTGCCGCAGCTTTCATAAATTCAATGAACATAAGGTTCTGGACAGCGTTATGGAACGTCTTGAGGGAGGCGCGGACATAGCCCTTATCAGCGATGCAGGCACACCCGGCATCTCCGATCCGGGCTTCATGCTTGCCAGAGAATGTAAACGTCGCGGCGTTGCGCTTACCTGTCTGCCGGGTGCCACAGCGCTGATACCTGCTCTTGTAAGTTCCGGTCTGCCTACCGACCGTTTTGTGTTCGAGGGCTTTCTGCCACTCAAGAAAGGACTGGCGACGAGGCTGGAACAATTGGCACAGGAAGAGCGCACAGTGGCGATTTACGAGAGTCCCCATCGCCTTTTAAAGACACTGCAGAAACTCGGTGAAGCATTTGGAAAAGAACGGCAGGGAGCCGTGTGCCGCGAGTTGAGCAAAGTGCATGAGACCATTCATACTGGCACCCTGAAAGAACTGGCAGATCATTTCTGTGTGAACCAACCAAAAGGTGAAATCGTTATCGTAATTGCGGGGAAGGAGAAAAAGAAGAAACATTCTTTCCCGGGACCCGCCGAGGCGCCCGAAGCGCCGGAGCAGAGAGAAACAAATAAGTAAAACCAAAAATTGACTCACCCCCAGGATGAAAAAATTATTGTACACATTGGGAATGGCGGCACTGCTTACCGGATTCATTTCCTGCAACAACAAGAAAAACGAGGAAGAGGTAAAACAAGATGACCAGAAGATAGCCCAACTGTCGGCTGAGTATCAGCAGGCCACCAGCTTCAATGACTCATTGATGCTCCTTATGGGAGACATCTATACGGGTCTTGATTCCATCAACACACAGGAACAGTTGCTGTATGCTCCCGGACAAGGTGATAACGCCAACCGCCGCGCCGAGATAACCCATAACCTCTCGGCAATCAAACAACGTCTGGCCGCGAACCGTCAGGTACTGGATGAACTGGAGAAACGCCTCAATACTTCCAATAATAAGAATGAAGTACTGGCCCGCACCATAGCCCAGCTGAAATCGCGTCTTGACACTCAGGACAAGCGTGTGCAGGAACTGGAGGCACAGCTCGCCGACGCCAACACCAAAATAGGTCAGCTCACCAATCAGGTGGCAGAAACCCAGGAACAGGTGAAAACGGAGACGGCAGCCAAGGAACAGGCACAGCAGGAAGCTACTCAGGCCAATAACGAACTGAATGTTGTCTACTATGCCATCGGCACCAACAAGGAGCTGAAGAAGAACAACATCATCAGCAAGAAATTCCTCGGCGCAACCAAGGTGATGAAGGGTGAGTTCAACAGCACATACTTCACCAAGGGTGACAAACGCAATATCACTGTCATCCCCACCAGCGGAAAGAAAATCAAGCTCTGGAGCAACAACCCAGCCGGCTCATATCAGATCATAACCGAGTCCAACGGCACTCAAAGCCTGAAGATTACCGATCCGGCACGTTTCTGGAGCCTCTCTCCCTACTTGATCATTCAGATTGACAAGTAAATCAATGATTAGTGGTAAATTGAGATAAATTATTCTCATGAGGAAGGCGACGCGCTGTTTGAAGCACGTCGCCTTTTTCAGCCCTTGTTGCTTGCGCGATACTTAGGAGGGTGTGTCATAAAGGCGCATCTGCGTCACCGCAGGAACCTCTCGGAGTCGGTCACATACTTCAGTATGCTCCCTCCTCCTCGGAACCCCGCGGCACCACATCTGCATCCTTTCTGCCAGTCCCTCAAAAGTCACCTTTACCCGAAATAATCAAAGCACATAGAGGCTGTGCCTAATTTTGACACAGCCTCATTTTGAGTTTGACATATATTCTTATGATAGTCGATTACATGTCGACTGCCTCTACTTCGCTTTCCTCTATCTCGCGTTTCTCAGCGGGGGTGTCGGTGATGTTCGGCAATTCGAGGCCAAGGTGTTTCTTGCGATCTACCACTTTCAAGTAAAGGCCGAGCAGAAGAGCTGCCACGCCAAGACATGCAAGCATGATAAGCGGCCATGTGTAGTTGTAGCTTACCGATGCTACTTCTGGAGTCATGGTTCCGTTGGCTACCTGTGCTGCAATTTCAGGGTTGGTATTGTCAAGTACCTTACCGATGAGCAACGGAAAGAGCCAGAGGCCGATGTTCTGGATCCAGAATATCAGAGCGTAAGCGGAACCGATAATTTTTGCATCCACCAGTTTGGGCACACTGGGCCACAAAGAAGCCGGTACTAAAGAGAAGCTTGCTCCGAGAACGAGGATGGTGATGTAGGCTACCGCCACGCCGCCAAGGTCATTACCACGGAACATGGGAAGGATGAACGCGAATGTAAGGTGGCAAATGATAAGGAGCAGAGAGCCGAATACCAACATGGATGCCGCTTTACCTTTATGGTCCACAAAATTGCCGAGTACAGGAGTAATACCTACAGCCAGCAGCGGGAACACTGCAAAGATTGCAGCTGCCGACTGACGCATGTAGCCCATTACGCCATATGCTATCAAAGCCACAACAGCCACTATGAGCGCAGGAACTTTTACAGACTTTTTCTTCGAGAATGCGAAGCCGAAGCTGCCTGCCGCCACCACAAGCATGATTACGTACTGAATGTATGTGCAAAGGTCAGATTTCCAGAAGTCGGTTACTGCCTCGGGATGCAGAGTCAGGTTGCACTGAAGCATGTTCACTGCATATTTCTGGAAGGGGAAGATTGCTGAATAATAGAGTACGCAAAGAAGGGCTACAAGCCAGAAACCGAGCGACGAGAGAATCTTGCCGAGGTCTGAGATGCGGAAAGGATCGTCCTTTTCTTCAGCCTCACCTGTCTGAGCGTCCAGTTTGCGGTCCATGAAGAAATATACGATGAACATTATCAGCGCTATCATGAGCAGAACTACACCGAAAGCCACGGAACGGCTTACGCTGATTTCGCCGCCGAAGTTGGCTACTAACGGCGAGAAAATCATTACTGTGCCTACTCCGAGACGTGCAAGAGCCATTTCCGAACCCATGGCCATAGCCATCTCACGACCCTTGAACCACTTCACAATACCACGGCTTACCGTTATACCGGCCATTTCCACACCGCAGCCGAAGATCATGAATCCTATGGCAGCGAATTTTGCGCTGGCAGGCATACCCTCATAGAAAGGAGATACTCCCAGTTCATCGAAGCCGGGAATGTAATTGAGGTTGTTGGTGAACCATACCTGCAGGCTCGACTGCTCGAAAGCGTCTGTCAAGGCATACCAGTTAATGAGGCCACCCACTACCATCACGGCTCCCGAAAGGAGGGCGGTGAAACGCACTCCCATCTTGTCGAGGATGATGCCCGCGAAGATGAGGAAGAAGATGAATACGTTGAGGAAAGTCTCGGAACCCTGCATAGTACCGAATGCGAGGGAATCCCAGCCTTTCTGCGACTGCATGAGGTCTTTGATAGGCGACAGGATGTCCATAAAGATATATGAACAAAACATCGCCAGAGCGAGCAACGCCAGAGCCGTCCAACGTGCCCAGGCTTTGTCGCGCAAAAGCTCCAGAGTACCTGAAGCTTTCATTGAAATCGTACTTTCTGCCATATATTAGTGTAGGTTAGTTTATTTTCGTTTTATTCTGCAAATATAATAATTTATCCACTCACCACAAAAGCGGAATTCATTCATAGGGTGAAAATCCGGTAAATCAGGTCATATAGCATAGACTGTCGCGGCTGTGCCGAACCAATACCTTTTGTGTGACAGTCGTAATCCCGTATAGCATGAATAATTCTGAGACAGCTCCAAGCCGAATAGTTTCTCAGTCCGGTTCTTATCTCATCTATCTGTGGCTTGAAGTTCAGTTTCATTTCAGTGCGAAGTGCGGAATCCGACTTATCACGCATATAATGGACCTGAAGCAAATCGGCAAAGCCGCGGAAAAGAGTTGCGGAAGTCACCTCCGGGGCACTTTCCCTTGCATTGGGATTCGCTTCATAATACCTGGCAATCTTCATGCATCCATCATAGTCTCGCCGCATCACCTTCGACCTAAGTTCAAAGCTGTTGTACTGTTTGCTGACTCCGGTATTTTTTTCAACCATATCTGCGGAAATAGAGACATGGTCACCCTTTGGCAACGTCAGACGCAGTTTGTTTACTTCCCCAAAAAGTTTCTGAAGATTCGTTCCTGTACTCTGACATAACATCTCCTCTGCCTTTGGTTCCATCGTGACGCCGTTTTCCTTGCAATATTCGCGCAGAAGCCGCGGCAATTCGTAATCCCTTACCTTAGGTGAGGCATAAACCACTCCCCCGCTGTTTTTCGCAGCCTTCACCAATTTTGAGTTATCCCTAAATGCTTCTCCTTTGAAATGCACCACAAACACAGTGGTAGGAGAAGGATTTTCAAGATAGTCCTGAAGTTTGTCAAGCTGTATCTTGGCACGCTGCATGGACTGTGCCTCGCGTAGCATTACAAGCTTATGCTCCGACATCAGCGGATATTGCCTTGCAGTATTTACCAAAAGATCCAGATCTGCATCCTGACCATAGAAAATATGCTGGTCAAAATCCTTGGAATCAGCAGGCACCACAGTCTGTTGCAGAGCATCGGCAATCAAGTCTATGTAATAAGCCTCCTCGCCACTTAAAATGTAGAGGGGAGCGAGTCTTTTAGCTCTTATGTCGCTTAAAAGATTCCTATATGAAGGTGATGCCATAATGTTTCAGACAGGACGTTTCAACGGATTAATTTCCGGTTTTATCACTTTGCAACCGTAGATAGCAATGATAGTTAGAACCAGGCTTGTGCCCACAATCATTGGGCTGAAATCGCCACCAATATTCAAAACCCATTCCTCTATGCTTCCTCGCGCTACAAGCCATTGCCCCAAAACAGTCACGCTATTGTTAAGAGTATGGGCAATAATGCTTGGCCACAAGCTGCCTGTCCAGTAATAAAGGTATCCAAACCATAGTCCTAACAGGAAACGCGGCACAAAGCCATACATCTGAAAATGAAGAAGAGAGAAAATCAGTGCTGACCACCATATAGCTTTAACGGGATTCTTGCCGTATAGTGAACGCTGTAAGCCACCACGGAAGAAAATCTCCTCCGCCACAGGACCGAAAACACCAACAATCAGAATGCCTGATAAGAGACCGCCTAAAGAAATATCGCCTAAGAGCAGTTTAGTGGTTGCTGCAGCCTGATCTTCAAGATTCCGCATTACTTCTTCAAGCCCGGAAAGCCAATGCGGTAATGTCATGGACTCATTAAGAACAACTATGGCATTCAGGGCGGCGATGCTTACAACATACACACTTACCACACCGAAAATCATCAACGGTGATACCGATTTTTTAAGTCCACACCATACAGCCGGTTTACGGAGGACGAGCCATCCAGTAATAATTGTCGGAGCTATAAAAGCAAGAATGTCCTGCACCACCGCTCCAAAAAGGAGTTGAATTCTGTTCTCACTGCCTATAAGCATGACAAGCAGCGATGTCAGAAACACTCCGATAAAGAACAGGCACAACAGTACCAGCAACGGCATGTGAGGCGATAACGCCATTATGCCTGGTCTGTTCTCTGTTCCTGTCGTCATGCCATTGTCATTCATCTTCATCGGCATGATTGTCCTGGTCAAAGTGTTTGCGACGGAACTCAAAGTTCCTGCCAAGATATTTGGCACGCACCACCGGATTTGCTGCCAATTCCTCGCTGGTTCCCTGGAACAGAATCTTACCTTCGAACAACAGATATGCTCTGTCGGTGATACTCAATGTCTCATTGGCGTTATGGTCGGTTATGAGAATGCCTATATTCTTGTCCTTCAGTTTGTAAACGATACTCTGAATATCCTCTACTGCGATAGGGTCTACACCGGCAAAAGGTTCGTCGAGCATTATGAACTTGGGACTTATGGCAAGGCAACGGGCAATCTCGGTTCTGCGTCGTTCTCCACCGCTGAGGCGATCGCCGTAATTCTTGCGTACCTTTTGCAGACGGAATTCACGGATAAGGCTTTCGAGTTTTTCTTTCTGTTCCGCCCTGCTGAGATCTGTCATCTCAAGAACTGCACGTATATTATCCTCTACAGACAATTTGCGGAACACACTCGCTTCCTGTGCAAGATAACCGATGCCCATTTTGGCACGTTTGTATACCGGCATTTTGGTTATGTCTGTCTTATCAAGGAATATTCTGCCGCCATTAGGCTGAATAAGCCCCACGGTCATGTAGAAAGTTGTGGTCTTACCTGCACCGTTCGGGCCGAGCAGACCCACAATCTCTCCCTGAGCCACGTCTATACTTACATGATTCACCACCGTACGTTTGCCGTAGCGTTTAACAAGGTTATCTGTGGTAAGCCTTCCTTCGGCAGGTACCGGTTTGCCTTCGGGATTTTCTTCTTCCGTTCCTTCGGATTTCCCTGCGGATTCTACTCTCTTTTCACCGATGGCTTCTTTCTCCTCGTCTTGGGCATAATGTTCTTTTACGACAGTCTCTTGCTCTGTATCTTCATTTTCGACATAGAGCAACTCCTCGCTATTCTTTTCAGCTGCGGTTTCCTTTTTATTCTCCTTATGGTTATGCTTAAAAAGCTTAAACATCAGATACAGTTATTGGATTGAGGAGCAATTACAGTTTCTTCTACTATCTCCTGGGAGCAGAGAACGAATGTAGTCAGTCAGCAGTTTTATTGCTACGTGGTTGTTCCCTCCCTGAGGAACGATGAGATCGGCATAGCGTTTGCTGGGTTCGATATGTAGTTCATGCATCGGTTTGAGCTGCGACTGATAACGGTCAATAACCATCTGAGGGGTACGGCCTCTTTCAAGACAATCGCGGGTTATTACCCTTATGAGACGTTCGTCGGCATCGGCATCTACAAACACTTTTACATCAAGTGCATCACGAAGATCCTTCTCACATAGCACAAGAATGCCTTCCACTACACATACTTCCCTCGGCTCCACTGTTATAGTCTGGGGCAATCTGGAACAAGTAATAAAGTCATAGGTAGGCATCTCAATTGCATGACCAGCATTAAGCTGTGTAAGATGGCTCAAGAGCAACGGCCAGTCAATAGCGGCCGGCTCGTCGTAATTCATCTTAAGACGTTCCTCAAGAGGTATGTGGCTGTTGTCACGATAATAACAATCCTGCGGCAGCACTGCCACCTCATGCGGAGGCAATGACTCCATAATGCGGCGAACCACAGTGGATTTGCCGGAACCGGTACCGCCTGCTATTCCAATTGTAAGCATAATTCCTTTGACCCGCTCTCTGCTTCGGGCACTGCAAAGGTAGTTAATTTTTCACTATCATGCCTGTTTTCTGAGAAAAAAAGGTTAATTTTGCGGATGAAAAACTAAACAAGAGGAACTTGAAAGTATTAAAATTCGGAGGAACCTCGGTAGGGACGCCATCTTCGCTGCGTAACGTTGTGAAGATAGCTAACATATTGGACCAGAGCGCAGTCATAGTAGTGTCGGCTCTTGGCGGTGTCACGGATCTGCTCATTGCCACGGCGCGTAAGGCCGCCGACGGCGATGCTTCATACCTTGATGACATTGCAGAGCTTAAACGCCGCCACATGGCAATGATAGAAGCATCGGTACCGGAAAAAAATCGCACACCGATAGCAGAATTCGCGCAGGAAATGTTAGGGCAGATGTCCGACATTTGCCGTGGTCTTTCGCTTGTTGGCGAACTCACTGAACGTTCTCTCGACATGATAGTGGCCTTTGGTGAAAGAATCAGTTCCCGAATCGTTGCGGGAGCTATTCCGGGTGCCATTCATGTGGATTCGCTTGAAGTGATACGTACCGAACGCTGGTTCGGAAAAAATATAGCCGATACAAAACTCACCTCATCCTTAATAAAGGAACATCTTTCCGACATTCAGGAAAAGCATCCGGTAGTGATGGGAGGTTTCATTTCCCGCGACAGAGATTCAAGCCGAATCACCAACCTCGGCCGCGGAGGCAGCGATTATACCGCGGCTCTTGTGGCAGCGGCGTTGAATGCGGAAGAGCTGCAGATCTGGACAGATGTTGACGGATTCATGACGGCCGATCCCCGTATCATCAAGAGCGCACAGGTCCTGAGGGAACTCTCGTTTGTGGAGAGTATGGAGCTATGTTCATTCGGCGCCAAAGTAATATATCCCCCCACAATTTACCCGGTCTTTAAAAAAGGTATACCCATACGAATCCTTAATACATTCCACATAAGTGCTCCCGGCACATGGATCACCGACCATTCCGCCACCCAACAGCAGGAAAAAGTACATGGTCTAGCGGCACTAAGAGACTGTTGTCTCATAAACATCAAGGGTGAAAGCATCGCCAATATGGCAGATTCCAATTCCCGTATCTTCAATACGCTTGCCAAACAAGGCATAAACGTACTGTTAGTGAGCCGGACAGCACCCGTGGCTACTGTCAGTTTCGCAGTGAAAGGCAGCGACAGCGAGCTGGCCATGAAGGAATTACAGCGGGAATTCGCACCGGAACTAACATCAGGTACAGTTCATGGTATCGCAATGACGGAAGAAGTGGAAACGGTAGCTGCCGTGGGCGAAAACATAGGTAACAATTTCGCTGTCCGCAGCAAAATTTTCAACACGCTTGAAACAGGAGGCATAGAAGTTTTAGCAGCCGCTTACGGTACGTCACCAACAACAGTAAGTTTCGTAGTCCCGAAAGGGAAAGCCGACAAAGCGATGAAATTCCTCCACAAAAACATAATAGAAGAATAAAATAGCTGAACTCCTCAGTCACAGAATTATGGCACAAAAACCGAGCATTCCGAAAGGCACACGCGACTTCTCCCCTATCGAGACCGCACGCCGCAACTATATATTCGATACCATACGCGAAGCATTCCGACTCTTCGGTTACGCACAGATCGAGACTCCCGCCATGGAGAACCTCTCCACCCTCATGGGGAAATATGGCGAGGAAGGAGACAAACTGTTGTTCAAAATTCTCAACAGTGGTGATTTCCTTAAGAGCGTAACGCCTGAAACGCTTGAAGAGAAAAGTTTAGGTAAACTTGCCTCCGCCATGTGCGAGAAAGGACTTCGTTATGATCTCACCGTTCCATTCGCCCGCTATGTGGTACAGCATCGCGCAGACATTCAGCTTCCTTTCCGTCGTTTCCAGATGCAACCTGTATGGCGTGCCGACAGACCTCAAAAAGGAAGATACCGCGAGTTCTATCAGTGCGATGCCGATGTTGTAGGCAGCGACTCACTTTTGAACGAGATTGAATTGCTTAGCCTTCTTGACCATGTATACGGCAAGCTCGGAATCAAGGTCACGATAAAAGTAAATAACCGCAAGGTATTAGCAGGTATAGCGGAAACCATAGGCGCCCCGGAACGGCTCACAGACATCACTGTCGCGATTGACAAAATCGACAAGATAGGGTTAGAGGCAGTCGAAGCCGAAATGGAAGAGCGCGGCGTTTCCCAAGAAAGTATAGGAAAGCTGCGTCCGTTGCTCAGTCTTGCCGGAACAGACGGCGAAAAGATTGAGTTCCTGCACGAGTTTCTTGCATCTTCAGCCGAAGGCACCAAAGGTGTTGAAGAACTCGTAGAAGTGCTTGAAGGCTTCAATGCCGCCGGTCATAGCTGCGAAGTGGAACTTGACGTTTCGCTTGCCCGCGGTCTGAGCTACTATACAGGCACTATTATAGAAGTAAAGGCTATCGGCTCCGCTATTGGAAGCATAAGCGGAGGAGGACGTTATGACAACCTCACCGGCATTTTCGGCATGCCCGGACTGTCGGGTGTCGGTGTCAGCTTCGGTGCCGACAGAATATACGATGTGCTTATGGAACAGAATCTGTTCCCGAAAGACCTTGGCGCCGCACCTTCTGTTATCATGTTGAATCTGGGCAAAGCGGAATCGGCACAGGCATTACGCCTTATTTCAGCTTTACGCAGAGACGGCATCTCCGGCATCGTATATCCTGATGCGGCAAAGATGAAGAAACAGATGACGTATGCCAATGCACTCGCAATACCTCTTGTAGGCATCATCGGCGACCGAGAACTTGAAGAAGGGACCGTTACGCTGAAGAACATGGTGTCGGGAGAGCAACAGCAGGTCAAGATATCTGATTTCGCAAACGTAGTTAAAAACATTCTGGAGGCATGAGAACGTTTCATGTAATTCTGATATTTATTCTTATGACATTAGTTTCATGCGGCGGTAAAGATTCCAAGAAACCGGTCGCTTCTGAAATGAAATATTCGGAATTGCTGAACATCGTTCCAGCCGACGGCTACACCAAGGTGGAAGTCCGCACTCATGCCAACGGTAAGCCTGTTGCGACTTATCTGCTTGTCGCCCGCGACAAGGATATACCTTCCGGCCTGCCCCAAGGTGATGTGATACGGGTGCCGATCCGGAGTCTGGTTGTGAATACCACAGCTTATGCCCTTCCCATGAAAGAGCTCAAAACCATTCATGTGATAAAGGGCGTAACCGACGCATCTTTCTTCAATATGCCTGAGATTCAGAATGGATTGAAATCAGGCGCCATTGTAGACTTGGGTAACAGCCAGCAGCCTTCGGTGGAGAAAATAGTGGAACTTCATCCCGACGGCATCATGATTAACCTGTTCGAGGGCATGAGCAATGCCGCTCTGCCAACAGCGGGAGTGCCATATATCAAGTTTGCCGACAATCTTGAATCTTCACCTCTTGGCCGTGCCGAATGGATAAAGTTTCTTGGTGTCCTTACCGGTACGGAAACGGCTGCCGACAGCATCTTCAACCAAGTAGAGAAAGCATACAATTCTCTGGCACAGAAGGCAGCTAATGTCACCAAACGCCCGAAAGTGCTCACAGACAATATGTATGAAGGTATCTGGTATGTACCCGCCGGCAACAGCGTAGCCGCGAAAGTATTAAAGGATGCCGGCGGTGATTTTCCATGGAAAGATAACGGAGACACAGGCTCTCTGTCGCTCAGTTATGAGGAAGTTCTGGATAAAGCAAACGATGCCGACATCTGGATTCTGAAAGTATTCGGCACCAAGCTTGATTCAGACAAGCTGGCACAAATGGATAACCGATACACTCAATTCCTACCCTATAAAAATGGTAATGTATGGTACTCCGACACACAGAATTCAGGTCTGTTCGATTATGCCGCATTTCATCCTGAATTACTCCTTTCGGATTATCTTGCAATCATCCATCCGGAACTGGTAAACGGCCAAGCACCACGTTTCTTCAAAAAAATGGGGGCTAAGTAAATAAACTATCAAATGCGCACATTTTCTTTCTATCTGCTCACTCTGATCTGCCTGCTGACCTTTTTTGCGTTAGTATTGGGTGTGGGAGCTGTGCGCATACCGGTCCATGATGTTTTCGCATCCCTCTTCGGAGGGGAAGTAAAGGATACTTACCGCTACATCATCCTTCAGTCTCGCCTGCCACTTGCCCTTACGGCCATCCTTGCCGGCTCAGCCTTGTCAGCGGCAGGCCTGATAATGCAGACCACTTTCCGCAACCCTTTGGCGGGACCATCCATCCTCGGTGTCTCCAGCGGCGCCTCGTTAGGTGTAGCATTGCTGTCATTGCCGGTAGTGGCAGGGCTCGGAGGCACCGTCTTACCCATAGTGGGAGCGATTCTCGGTGCCGCTATGGTAGTTGCATTGCTAAGCGTTTTTTCAGGTTTTATGAAATCCGGCCTATCGTTGTTGATAGTGGGCATAATGATTTCATATCTCTGTTCCGCGCTCATCTCGTTGCTGAACTTCTTTGCTCCGGCAACGGATGTCAAGCAGTTTGCCGTGTGGGGTATGGGCAGTTTCTCAGCTGTAACCTTATCTTCACTCCCCTTGCCGGCTATCA
This sequence comes from uncultured Porphyromonadaceae bacterium, assembly GCA_905212215.1. GTDB lineage: Bacteria > Bacteroidota > Bacteroidia > Bacteroidales > Muribaculaceae > Lepagella. The sequence goes on along the minus strand of CAJMDR010000021.1, from coordinate 1,427 downwards.
GCATCGGCCTGTTGCTCATAATTTCCTTAATGCTTTCAAAACCATTAAATGCTTTGCTGTTGGGTGAACGATATGCAGGGACGATGGGTTATAATGTACGGACACTGCGGACTGTGCTGTTGATTGTTTCCGGATTATTGACGGCAATCATCACTGCATATTGCGGACCAATAGGATTCATAGGACTTATTGTACCGCACATTGCACGACTGTGCCTTCATTCCGCCTCTCATTCTGTAATCATGCCTGCCTCGATTGTACTCGGAGCCTTGATTGCACTATTGTGTGCTTTCCTCACTGTAATTCCGGGAGGCTGGGGAGTCCTGCCTATCAACGCTGTAACTCCTGTGTTGGGAGTACCGGTAATCCTATACTTGCTTCTGAATTCAAGAAGACTCGTTTTCTGAGAAACCGAAGGCAAAGTATTATGAAAAATGACATCCCCAAACTAAGTACCGAAAACCTTGAGGTAGGCTATAAAGGCACAACTTTGCTGACAGTGCCGGATCTGACCCTTAACGGCGGTGAGGTGGTAGCGCTTATCGGTCAGAACGGCGTAGGCAAATCCACCATGCTGCGTACTCTGACAAGAGAACAGAAACCCATCAGCGGGAAAGTCTTCATAGAAGGACATGACATTGCAACCATGAGCCGTCGTGCGTTGGCTAAGAAAGTTGCCGTGGTGACAACCGACCGAGACATTTCAAGCGGTCTCCTGGCGCGGGAGATAGTGGCTATGGGACGCCATCCTCATTCCGATCTGCTGTCAAAGTTCTCAAAACAGGACCTTAATATTGTGGATCAGGCCATGCAACAGACAGGCATCATTCACAAGGCAGATAATTTCTTCGATGAACTGAGCGATGGTGAAAGACAGAAAGTGCTTATTGCAAGAGCCTTGGCACAGCAAACGCCCGTGATGATTCTCGACGAACCTTTCTCCTTTCTCGACACGGCAGCACGAATAGAGATACTCGGATTGCTCACAGATGTCGCTAAACTTAACAATACCGCCATACTCTTTTCCTCGCATGACGTTGCACAGGCATTGCGCATGGCAGATTATGTATGGCTCATAACCCCTGAACGCAAATTCCTGACAGGAACTCCACAAGAATTGATTGAGAGTCACGACATTGAAAAACTTTTCAACTCCAAGAATGTGCAGTTCGATACGGAACAATCAGACTTTATAGCAAAGAAGTAAAACTATGATAACACAGAAACAATACCTTCAACGTAAAATAGACGCCACACGATTCTATGACTCTGATGCTTTTTATCTCAGCCTCGCTTATGCCATCTGCGAAGCCTGGGAAGCAGATACCACACATCCTTTTGCCGACCGGGACTCACAGATAGTACGACAGGAAGTAGCTCTTAATCTTACCGGCTATATGATGGATGTGGTGGGCGACTTAGGTCTC
>CAJMDR010000020.1 GCA_905212215.1 uncultured Porphyromonadaceae bacterium | reverse complement strand
ATAACCGTCATTGCATTGGGAGTGCTTACGGCAATCCCGTTCTTTTTGATTAGCCGGTATGTGTTCCCGGTAAACGATGACTATACTTTCGCCCTGCACAACATGGGAGGCAATCCCTTTGCCACAACTGTTGCGATATGGCAATACTGGAGCGGCCGATATTTCGGAACTTTCATCTCTTCGCTGAATCCTCTTGCAGTTTCCTCCGACCCGTTGCCTCTGTTTCCGGCATACAGTATGGTTGTTGTGGCGTTGACTTATCTGACGTTCATCATAACGGCGATGTTTGCTTTGAGGCGTCGGTTGGGAACGGTACCCGCTTTTGCTGCAGGTTCGTTCCTATATATGCTCTTCATGGGCATGTTGCCTTCTCCGGCGCAGTTCTTCTACTGGTTCTCTGCCTATACCAGTTTTTCCATTCCTTCGTTGCTGAGTGTGGTGTTTATGGCGCTCTGCATAAGCCGCAGCAAGGTGGCGATGGTGTTTACCGCCTTTCTGTCATTGCTCATACCTGGTGGAAACGAGGTCACGGCGGTATTGCTTTTCTGTACATGCTTCTACCTTTATTACACTTATCGCAGCCGCCGTTTCCTGCTTTATACGATACTTGCGCTGTTTGGAGTGATTATAGTCATTGCATCGCCGGGCAACGGTATTCGCATGACGCACCAGCTGTCGGCTCATCCTTATCTCTGGTCTGTGGAGGTGAGCCTCGGCCAGACTTTCAGCTGGCTCATACTCTGGCTCCCGTTTCTATTGGTGGCTTCGGGTGTATACGTGCTGTTGTGGGGACGAAAGTTGGCGGGAGTGAAGATGTTCAATGTAAGCTTAGGCAAGTTCCTCATCTTCGCATTAGTGGCGGTGTTTCTGGCTCATATACCTCCTACATTGGGCCTGTCATCGGTGATGATAGGGCGCACGGCAAACTGTATGTTCACATTCTTCATCATCTTCTATTTCTGGGGATTGAACATAGTGTTGCATAAATATGGCAACTCGTTGTGGAAGTTCGTTTCAGGCAGGATGCGCACTGCCTTGATGGGGGTAAGTCTTTTCTGTTTCGCTTTTATAGTGGTTGCGTCGCCTGAAGGAAACTGGACTACTTGTGTTTGCGACATGGTGCTTGGGAAGGCCAGCGGCTATGAGGCAACTAATCGTAACAGACTTGAGATAGCTCGGCAGGCTGACATGAAGCCGGATTCAAGCGTTGTGGTGCTTCCTGCATATCCTGCAGTGCCGAAGACAATTTTTGTCAATGATATGGAGAGCGTTGCCGGGAGCGAGTTCTGTATGAATTACCAGAAAGTGTTCGGATTGCGGCGCCCGGTTGTAGTGGAGGAAGTGGAGTATGTTAGTGTGGATAATTTCCAGTCGCTGAAGAACAGGGGAAAGAGCATGAGAAAATAGGGGAGAACCGGAAAATTGGATAAGAACCTTAGCCTCCGCTGAGGGGAGGCCGGCAACCCAGGCTGCGGTTTATTCAAAGGGTAGATGCTGAATGATAATGAATGTAGACCTGCTGTTTGTAGCTGCAGTTCGGGTGCGGTTGAAACGGATTTGCAGGATTAGGAAATAATGATTACCTTTGCAAAGTATATGCAAAAGGCATGAGCCTTGTGTGTACCATGGGCAGAAATGGTGGAATGGTAGACACGAAAGACTTAAAATCTTTTGGCCTGCAAGGGCTGTGTGGGTTCGAGTCCCACTTTCTGTACCAGTAAAAAATGCGGAGGATGCACCGGTAATCGATGCATCCTCCGTTACTTTTCCGGAAAGGACTGCTTTTCCGTGTATGTGATTGGCGGATTATTTCTTTCCTTTGAGTTTTTCCAGCTGACGTTCCAACGCTTCTAAGCAGAGGTCGATGGCTTCCTCGAAACTGTCGGCGATTTTTGAGGCGAACAGATCCTCGCTGTTGGGTACGGTGAGGAGGATGGCGGCCTCTTTGTTCATTGATGTTTCGGGTTTCACTACTTTGAGGGTTACGTCCACGCCTGTGATCGACTCGTAGCGGCGGCTGAGCTTGTCGATTTTTTTGTTGATAAACGCTGTCAGCTTCTCTGTGATGTCGAAATGGATCGCGTTGATTTGTACTTCCATGGTTAATCCTCTTTAGTTTTTTTGGCCTTAGGATGGGCCAGGTTATAGTTTTGTTTTAGCTCGTCCACCGACAGATGTGTGTAAATCTGTGTAGTGGCGAGGGAAGAGTGTCCTAATAGCTCTTTCAGAGTGCGCAGGTCAGCTCCGGCACGCAACAAGGATGTGGCGAAGGTATGCCGCAACGTATGAGGAGTCTTGCGTGCCGTATGTGTGGCTGCCAACTCTTTATTTATAATGGCTGACAAGGCGGAATTGTTCAGGCGTTTGCCACGGTTGCCTATCAGAAGGGGGTTGCCGGGGTCCTTGACAAACGGATAAAGATGGTTGCGCAGTGAGCGATAAATCCTTATCCGTTCCAGTAGTTGTGGCGCAAGGGGAACGATGCGTTGTTTGCCGCGTTTGCCGGTTACCTGAAGCCGTTGCATGGATTCGGAAATGCTTTCATCGTTAAGACTCAGTAGTTCCGAGCGCCTTAATCCGGTAGCATAAAGAATCTCCAAAGCGAGTCTGTCGCGCATTTCCACGAAGAGCAACATGGGGTCGGCATCGTCATCCAACGGCTCTCCGAGAATGGCTTCCAGCTCTTTTTCATCGGCCGGCATGGGGAGTTCCTGACCAATTTTCGGCAGTCGGATACCTTTGCAAGGATTCACCGTTATCTCGCCCAGGCGCAGGAGATACTGGAAATATGTGGAAAGGCTGGATACATAGCGTCGCAGACTCCTTGGGCTACAGCCTTCTCTGGAGCGCTCCGCAAGCCATTGTCTTATCTGTTTCTGCTCCACGCTGCTACCGCTGAACTCTGCGCCTGTTTCCTTTTCCATATAGGCGACAAAGTTATTCAGGTCGAAGATATAGCTGCGTACAGTGTATTCCGATCTGTTGCGTTCATAGCGCAGATAAGCTTTGAATTTCTCTAAGTCCAAGGTAGTCTCTACAAGGATGATTGAGGTTGTTACAAGGGTATTGGTTACAAGGGGAGGATGAAGTATTTAGATGACAAATATCCAGACAAAGCCGTAATTCCTACAGGAACACGGCAATGCCTGAAAATATGTCTTGTCTACAAGTGTGAGTACGGGTAAGCGCCTTACTCTTCGCCTTGACGAAGCTGCTGCACGTAAACGGCCTTCATCATCTTCTTACGGTTGGTTACCGAAGGTTTCTCAAAGGCCTGACGGCGACGGAGTTCTTTTACCACTCCGGTGCGCTCGTATTTACGTTTGAATTTCTTAAGGGCGCGCTCTATGTTCTCGCCTTCCTTTACTTGTACGATGATCATTGTCTGTTGCTTTGTTGTTTCTGTTTTATGGGTTATGGGTATGTAAGTGGCCGGATTAATCAATTTTGTTTCTTTTTTGCGCTTAAACCGGGTGCTTACTGAAGTTGCCGACAGTGTTGTCAGGTCGGGTTACATGACCCTCTACACCAAGGCGCTGCAAAATTAGTAATTATCTGCAACCCGGCAAAATTTTTTGCAAAGTTTATTACAAAAAACTACCGGCAGGGCAAATCGGACCTGTCATACCGATCGGACTTATCAGGCAAATCGGACAATTCAGACTTACCAGATTTAAACTTGAGTTTACCAGTAGAGGCCCATGGAAGGTGATTGGTCAATGTACTCCATGCGGCGTTCCAGCCAGGTAATGTAATCCTCTACACTCTTGCGCAGCATGGTGGTGGGCTTCCAGTAATAACGATGCCTGTCAGCCCGGTTGGGATGCCAAAGCTCGCCGTTGGTGTATGCGCTGGTCTCGATAAGGTCGGTATAAGCCAACAGGTAAGCCTTAACCTCTGGCCAGATATGATTTTTGTATTTCTCCCATTGGGCACGGTAAAAGTCCCAGAAAGCCTCGGTACGGGTCATGTAACGGAACATATCTGCGCTGCTGTCGTTGCTGGTGAGCAATGGATAGCCGTAGTCGAGTTCAAAACCGTGGTTGACGTAATAGTCGGCAGTCCAGTCAAAGTCCCACACAGGGCCGAATTTGAACTTGTCTCCTTTTTTCTCGCGCCATACATACAGGCTCTTGGGATGGGTAAAGTCCCAGTTGCCGGTGACATTCTGTATCAACACATAGTTTACTGCAGATTCCAGATCAAAATAATTGCGCCAGGCATCTTTGTCGGCAACGAGCAAAGAGGCTTCGGCAGTGTTGAACTCCGCTTTTATTGAGTCGAAGATGGCAGCGGCAGTGAGAGTGGTGTCTTTCTCTGCTATCTCGTCGATGTCCGGATCCTTTATCATGATAGGCAATTGCAGAAGCGGTGACTTATAGCAATAATTCTCGTCCATTGCCTCGTCCATTTCCAACAGAAGGCCTGTGTCTTCGTCTATATCCACCGAACCGGCGTTGATGCCCACTTTCTCCGAGAGCATGTAGGCACCGCAATATCTGCCGTTGAAATATACGTCCACAGGAATGGAGTGATTGGTCCAGGGCATTCCGAGGCGGCTGGCTATTTCGAAGGCGGCGGCGTTGTGTAGCAAGGTAGGATCGATGTAGTTGGCTATCAGCACATAGTTCTTGGCCTTCTTGAGGCCGCAGATTGATATTTTCTTGTCGAACTTAAGGCGGTAAGGCTTCTTTGGCAGCATCCATGTGGAATTTCCGCGTCCACGTACCTTTACCTTTACCGGTTTTACCGCCTCATAGTCGGTGTCGACGCCAGCGCCTTCCGTCATGCTGAAAATGCCGTCGAGGTATTTTTCTTTGCTTGTTACGTCATACACCGCGGAATCTGTCACGATGTTTATCACCGGTATATGTCTTCGCAGTTCGCAACGTGCTATGGAATCGAGAGGGTAGGTATAGCGCTTACCGGAGTCAACAACGGTCACTTCGAGGGAATCGAAGAGCGCTTTTGTGCCGGGTATGTGCTGTATGGTGGCAACAGAGTCAGAGGGAATGCTGCGCACTATGAAAGCGGATTCTTCTTTCTGCCTGAGAATGATGTCGAGCCATTTGGGCGACAGGGCAACGGCGGTGCTTATGGCAAATGCGGCGAGCAGAATCAAGGCAAATGTCTTCTTCATCATCGTACGGCGAATTTAAAGCTGCAGCCTGCAACATTAATTATATATATTCCTTCCGGCAAAGAGGCCAAGGGGAAACAGTAAGAATCGCCGTCATAAGGCAGAACAGAGGCCTTTCCTTGTATGTCGGAAAGGGTAAGGATATCGCCGGAACGTAATCCGTGGATGGAGAGCCCGGCAGGAGAGAGCCTGAACTGTATCCTGTCGGCTGCGGTTCCTATTTCCGCCACGCCTACTGTTATGGAATCGGTACGTTCATAGCTCCATCCTTTCACTTGGTTCAAGGGCACCTCAATGGCTTTTTCGCCGGAACCTATACGGAGTGATTTGTCGCTGAGCAACTGCAGATGGCTTACGGCTCCCGTTCTTATTACAGCTCCGTTATGCAGCCGCAGGATGAGAGTGTTGAACATCCTGCCATGCTCCGGAATCGGAGGAAAGGCGGTCATTGTCACTGCGGAGGCGAGTGCCATGAGCAATACTGCGGTGAATTTATTTATGATGTTGGCTTTTCGTTGCATGATGGTTGGAATTGCAAAGGTACGGATTTTTAGGCAGATAAGCAACAGCGAGAACAAGTTTTATATGCGATGTGAAGCTGAATCTCTATCATATGGATACGAGTGTTGTAATAAAGGTGAGGGAAATAAATAAAAGTACCGGGAACAGCACTTTGAATAATGTACCGTTCCCGGCTGAATATGAAAGCGAAAATGATTATTTACATTCCGGCTTGTCGCAGATGTCTCCTTCTCCTTCCTGGGGATACCAGCGGGCATACATGAGATAGTTCTTGGCAATCTTGATGTTCATTTCCTTGGCCTTCTCCGGCTCTACCATCTTCACGAATTTAGCGGGAGCGCCGGCCCACATCTCGTGAGGACCGATCTTGGTGCGACTCAGCACCACGCTGCCGGCAGCCACGAGAGCACCGCGGCCAACCTCTACATCGTCCATGACGATAGCGCCCATACCTATCAGGGCGAAATCGTGTATGTGGGCGCCGTGGATGACTACGTTGTGGCCTATGCTCACATCGTCGCCGATCTCTATGGTGGATTTTTGGTAGAGTGTGTGCAGTACACTGCCGTCCTGTACATTCACTCTGTTGCCGAGACGGATGGAATTGACATCACCACGCAGCACGGTGTTGAACCAGATGCTGCAGTCGCGTCCCATAATCACATCGCCAACAATGGTGGCGTTGTCGGCAAGGAAAGTGCCCTCACCGATTACCGGCGTATAGCCGCGTACTGATTTTATGAGTGCCATTTTATAATATGTAGCTTCTTTATTTTCTTGTCAGCGGAAGAGTCTTGGCACGCAGCCACACTTCTTCTTTATCGTTGAGGTAGGGTGCCAGAGTTTCGTATACGCGGGCATGGTAGGCGTTCAGCCATTCTATCTCCTCATCGGTCATGATCTCGGTCTCGAACAGGTTGAGGTCGAAGGGGAAGAGTGTCATTACCTCGAAGCGGTAGAATTCGCCGAAATCGGTAGTGCGCCAGGGCACGGTAGCTATCAGGTTCTCGCAACGGATGCCATAACGGCCTTCCAGGTAGAGTCCCGGTTCGTCGCTGGTTACCATGCCCGGCTCCAATACGGCGGGATTCTCGTTGAGACGTATATTCTGCGGCCCTTCGTGGCAATTGATGAAGAATCCCACACCGTGGCCTGTGCCGTGGTAGTAAGCCTTTCCTTCCGCCCAGAGATACTGACGTGCCAGTACATCGAGCTGCGATCCACGGGTGCCTTGCGGGAAGGTGGCGGTGGCGAGCGCTATATGGCCTTTCATTACTAAGGTGAAGTCATGCCGTTCTTCATCGGTGGGAGTGCCGAGGGCGATGGTGCGGGTGATGTCGGTGGTGCCCTGCTGATACTGGCCGCCGCTGTCTACCAACAGCAGTCCGCGTCCTGTTACGGGAATTGAACTTTCTTCGGTGGCTTCATAGTGCACGATAGCTCCGTGGGCGTTCCAGCCTAAGATCGCGGCGAAGCTCTCGTCGACACAGGTGGGGTCGCTGAGGCGCAGCTCACGTAGACGACGGCTCAGACCAAGCTCGGTAAGTTTTCCGGAGGGATACTGCTCCTCTACCTCCATAAAGAAGCGCGTGAGGGCAACGCCATCTTTTATCATTGCCTGATGCAGCGATTTCAGCATCTGCGGGCTCTTGATGCTCTTGAGCTTAGCCACGGGAGCGCCGCCGAAGACAGGAGTACAGCCTACGCGGTCGTAGATGCCACGGGCAGTCTTTTCCGGGTCAAGCAGCAGGCGGGTCTCTTTGGGCAGTGATGCCACGAAATCCAGGACGGAATCGTAGGGACGATGTTCTATGCCATACTTCTTAAGATGCTCTTCTACTTCCGGGGTGAGCTTGTCGTTATCTACGAAGAGAATGCGTTTGCCGGACTCGTCAAGATATAGGAATGCCACATAAATCGGCGAGAAGTTGATGTCGCCTGCGGCACGGAGGTTGGTGGCCCATGCTATGTCGTCGAGCGAAGAGAGCAATACGGCATTGGCGAGTTCCGTCTTTGCCTGTTCCATTACTCTGTCGAGACGGCTTCCGGCGGTCTCTCCAACTATGTCTTCATCATGGATGAAAACCTTGTTGGCCGGTTTAGCGGGTCTGTCGGGCCAGATATAGTCGAAGAGTGCGAAATGGTCGTTGAAAAGAATGTTGTTGTCTTGCAGTTCCTGCTGAATGCGCTGGGCATAGCTTATAGAGAAAGTCATGCCGTCGATGCCTACGGTTTCTCCGGCGGGGACATGCTCGGTGAGCCAGTCTACCAGATCCACAGCGTCCGGGCCATCTTCCTTCATCATGCTGAATCCGGTGCCTTCGAGCTGTTCCGTGGCCTGGATGAAGTAACGTGAGTCTGTCCAGCAAAGAGCTTCTTCGGGAGTTATTACCGCTGTACCGTTAGTGCCGTTCTCGCTCCAGAAACCGGTGAGCCATTCGCGGCCACGCCAATGTGCCGGCGGGTTCTCGCTCTGATGGGGGTCGGTGCCGCTTACCACTACGGCATAGATGCCGTTTTCTTTCATGGCCTCACGAAGTGCCTGCAGATATTGTCGATTCTTTTTCTCCATAGCTTGATTTGGGTTTTATGGCTGTAAAGTTAACAAAAATTCCTGTCAGTTCAAAACCTGTGACGGTGAAGGATAAGGATAAGGGGAATCCCATCCCACGTTTTTCTATATGATTATGGGTAATAATGGCGGATTATCAGTTTTCGGAGACCCGTAAATAGTACACGAAAAGGAAAATCGGGGAGGATTTGCTTCACTTTGGGTGAAGGGTTTGGAAATGGGGTCAGAACGGGGAAAATGGCTTTTCTTGCAAAAATGGGCTGCCAGTTGCGAAAAAATAGGGAGATTTCCATGCGAAATTTGGAAAAAATTTTTTTCGCAGGGTAAAAAATTTTAAATCGTTAACATTTAGACTTCTGTGGTTAACTCATATTAACGAAATTATGATACTCTATCCCCTTGATTGTTAATAATTTTGCAGTCGCAAGGAGGAAACATCCATGAATTGAGACTGACATGGATGGTTCATCAATTTGAAGCAATAGTGATATAATTAATAGGTGAGGAACGGAGTTCTTGAAGCTCGGGAGAGTATCATTTACCACCACCTCACAAAGCAAGAAGAAGTTGAGAAATTTCTTCTTGTTTTTTTATGTCATTACGAGTTGATGAGTGGATGAGTTGATGAGGTGAGTGAGTTTGTGATGATAAAAAATCCGCCGGTCGGTATAGCTGTGCCATACTGCCGGCGGATTTAAAATGTTTTAATCGGTTTAGCCTTCCGAAATAGCATCGTTGGGGCAAACAGCAGCGCAGGAACCGCAGCTGATGCATGTGTCCGGATCAATGTGGTAGATGTCGCCCTCGGAGATAGCCTCTACAGGACAAACAGGAAGGCAGGTGCCGCATGCGACACAGTTGTCACCTATTACGTAAGCCATTTTGTTAGTTTTGTTTAGTGTTGTTTAGTTGAGTTGTAAAGTTGTGCAAAGGTAATTCCAATTTTTGGATTGGCAAAAGGTTTGCCGTTAAAATCTGCATCTGTAACGGCGACTTTTTGCTTGTTAGCTTTCCGAAGTGTTGAGAACAGGTTGGGTAGGCTCGTCGCTGCATAGCACCACCATGAGGTTGCTTACCATGGCGGCACGTTGTCGTTCGTCGAAATGCGCCACGTTCTCCTTGTCTATTTTCTCAAGGGCGAGGTGCACCATGCTCACGGCGCCTTCCACTATCTTCTCCCGGGCGGCAATGACGGCGTTGGCCTGTTGGCGTTTCAGCATCACGGCTGCGATTTCCGGGGCATAAGCGAGATAGTTGAGGCGAGCCTCTACCACTTCTATGCCAGCCATGCTGAGGCGTTCGTTGAGCTTCTTTTCCAGAAGTTCCGAAATCTGTTCTCCGCCGTCGCGCAGGGTGAGGCGGTCTTCACGTGCCTCGGCGTCGTCATAGGCGAAATGACCTGTCACCTCGCGGAGTGCGGCATCAGCCTGAATGCGTACGAAGTTGCTCAGCACAGAGAAATTGATGCGGGCGCCTCCTATGCTCTGTGAGTCAATGTCAAAGACAGCGCGGTAGGTGTCGCATACTTTCCATACCAGCACCATGCCTATCATTACCGGGTTGCCGATAAGGTCGTTGACCTTGATAGGCTGAATGTCCATATTGCCTATTCGCAACGAGATTTTCTGGTGAGATACGAAAGGGTTCACCCAGAAATACCCGGTCTTGCGGCATGTGCCGCGATACTTCCCGAAGAAAGTCATTACTCTTGCCTGGTTGGGTTCCTGAACGAAGTATCCGCTCAGTCCCATAAGGAAAGTCAGGCCGAGCAATGCCATCAACACCCCTCCTGTAATTTTGCTCGGATTGCTGTCTGTGCCTTCGATAAAGAAAAGAAAGCACAGAAGTATCAGGGAGGGAATCACAATCAATGTGAAGAACAGCATCAGGAAACCTGACACTATCAGCCCACGATATTCATACTCTTTGTGTTCGCGGAGAGTGCCCGCATCGTTGTCAGTCATAATAGCAGTTATTTTTTCGCAAATATAGGGAAAATTTCGCTGAAATAGGGTGTTGAAAGGGTGAGAAAAGGTCCGGAAGGTCAAAAGATAGATATTTTTTTAATTTTATGGCTCCATTTCTTTGTGGCGATTGTTTAAATATGTATATTTGCATCGGAAAAAGAACGCAACGAAAATATTTTTATATGAACAAGACAGAACTCACCAATGAGATCGCTGCAAAAGCGTCTCTGAGCAAAGCACAGGCAAAGGCAGCGCTTGACGCATGTCTGGAATCAATAGAGCAGGCACTTGCCAACAGCGACAAGGTTCAGCTGATAGGTTTCGGCACATTCCAGATGGCTGAAATGAAAGAACGTATGGGTGTGAATCCGCGCACAAAAGAGAAACTCGTCATCCCCGCACGTAAAGTAGTGAAATTCAAACCGGCCGACGGTCTGGGCAAGTAACACACTGTAAAGCACACACCGCGCATAAGCGAGTAGAAAAAACAGAGAGCTGTGGTCAAATCCATGGCTCTCTGTTTATGTTGGTCGTTTTATTTTAGCTACGGGGTGAGAAGGTGTTGGCTATTTCTGCAATCAGAGCAGTCTGCGAGAGGGTGGTGGTGGCTATGGGCAACGACACATACCTGTCGGCGAGATTCTCTGTTATCGGCAACGGACCATGCTGCAACGTCGTGGCATAGCAGGGCTGGAGGTGTGGTGGTGTGGCATAATGGATGTCGGTAGCAACTCCGTTGTCTTCCATGTATCTCCGGAAAGCGTCTCGTTGTTGCGGAGGCAGAAGCACGACATACTGATGCCATACCGACCCCTCGTTCCATTCAGGCAACATAATGAGCGGATTGTTGATGAGGGCGGAATAGAGAGCGGCTTTCGCGCGGCGTATGGCGTTGATTGCCGGCAGCTTGTTGAGGCGCATTTCCAGTATGGCGGCCTGAATTTCATCAAGGCGGCAGTTCCAGCCCTCATATATATTATGGTAACGGCGGTCGGAGCCGTAGTTCGCCAATGCCCGTATGGTGGACCGCAGTTCGCTGTCGTTTGCTGTTACCGCACCGCCGTCGCCGAGAGCTCCTATGTTCTTGGTGGGATAGAAGCTATAAGCGGCTGCATCTCCCAGCGCTCCGGTGAAGAGTTTTCCTCTTTCCGTGCTGATGTGAGCGCCGATGGACTGTGCGTTGTCTTCAACTATTATTATACCTTTGTCGCGCATCCCTTCAGCTACTTCCATGTCCCAGCATGGAGCGCCATACAGATGTACTGTCAAGAGCGCTTTTACATCCGGGTCGGACGCGGCTTTTTCTGCCAGATGCCAGTCAAGGTTCATGGTTCCGGCATCCGGCTCTACCAATACTGGTACAAGACCCATCTCGGTGAGAGGGAGTATGGATGCGATGTATGTGTTTGCAGGAACAATAACCTTGTTGCCGCGATGCAGTTTCCCTAATTCCAGATAGGCCCGGAAAATCAGTCGCAGCGCATCCAGCCCGTTGCTGACCCCTATGGCTCCCTCTGCACCGCATTGACGACAGAGGGTATTCTCGAAAGACTCCGTGGCAGCAGAACGCAAATATCGTCCTGAGTGCACCACGGCGCCGATGGCTTCCATAAGCTCCTTTTCCTCGTTGGCGTCGGGCTTGAGGCTGAGAAAAGGGATCATTGTTCGGAACGGTTAACGGCTGCATATTCGCAGAATTCATCGAAATCGCGGATATAGTCTTCCTCCTCGTATTGGTGTGACGCTAATGCCAGCACCACGGTGCCGGTAGTGAAGTCTTCCATAGTATCCCAAACTCCGGGTGGAATCAGCAATCCGCGGTTAGAACGGTTGAGCAGGAAAGTCTTTTCATCTTTCCCGTCGGTAAGGCGCACTGTGAGCGAGCCGGCGGCTGCCACCAGCATTATGGAGCATTTGCGGTGCGCATGACCACCTCTGGTCTCGCCTCCCGGCACATCATATATATAGAATACGCGGCGGATGTTGAACGGCAGATGGCGACCACCTTCCACGAAAGAAAGGTTTCCGCGTGGGTCGCATATCTTCGGCAGGTCTATGAGACGGGCTTTGTCAAGGGGCGACATGGTTGTCATGGTGCAAAGATAGCAAAAAAAACGTTATGCACCCTATTCCGGTACCCGAAAAGAGCAAGAAAACTTCCCACGACCTGATAGAACCGTTTTTGGATAGCTTTGAAGGAACCGATAAAAGACGGGATGTCGCGTTGTTCAGAAGCGGACTCCGGTGACTAATGAAACGGTCTCGATGGAATTGAAAAAGTTATAGTTGGAGCCGCGGAACCAGTGCCCTTCCATTTTTGCGTTCAGACCGGCAAAGAAATCCCGGTAATTATATACTAATCCTAAGCGTCCTATGACGTTCAGCGACCACATGTCGCGTTTGCCTCCGGTACATTGCCGGAAGCAATGCTTGTAACCGAAAGCGGGCAATGCCGTTACGTTGAACACGAAGTTGCGGGCGAAGGCAAGATTGTAGCCATAGCCTATCAGCAAAGAATAGTCGTTGAAGTAGAATCGGTATTTGGTGTCTTCCGATTTAAGGTATTGCAGCATGTTCTCCGGCAGCGTGGCGAAGTCCACGTTTATGTCGTGGTTGGAGATGGAGATGCCGGCTATGATGCTTCCTGCGCTGCGTTTCTGCAGGTTGGAGTATCCATATACGCATCCTTGTGAATATCGCGAATGGTTGAAGAAATAATAGGCGTTTATGCCTTTGCTGTGGAATGTTACGCCGGGAATGTATTTCTTGAAAATCTTGCCGTTGTTATAGTCGCCGAAACGCCGCAGGTAAGTTCCACCGGTGTTTTCCGAGTAATATCCTTCGGCATAGAACCGAGCGCAGGTGAAAGCGAATTCAAAGCGTTTGTGCAGCAAAGGCTTGTTGCCTATTACGTGGCTCATGTCTATCGCATACCCCACGCTGATAGCCATATATTGCAGGTAAAACCCTAAGTTGCAATAAGGTTCCGAGAGCATCCATATCGGAACGTTGCTCTTGAAGTTCATGGCGTAGGAATCAAGCCAGTTGTCATTGGCGAGACGTGCTTTCCATCGCCTTCCGGTACCCTGCACATAATCCTTGTCGTAATAGTTGAAGGCACGGTCCGCCCAGTTGTAGACATTGACGCAGAACTTTAGGAAATGCGGATAGATTATGGTAGTATCCGACATCACTAATGTTCCTTGTCTAAGGCGGTTCCACCACCAGTTGGCATCCTTGGAGCGCGAGAATTCCACCGGTGCAAGTGTGGTGTCATTGTCAGGAACGGCCATTGGAGCGTCTAATGCCGAAACAGGCATTTCCCTGATGCTGTCTAAATCAGAAAAGGATTTTGTCGTCAGGGAATCTGGCTGAAGTGTTTCATGCGAAGTGGCATGAATAATGCAAGGCAACCATGAGAACATGAAAAATAATGCCACCGACACTTTTATTCTTATCAGTGGACGGAGATGCAAGTGAACAGCTACTTTTGTCATAGACTTTGTAATAGCCGATGTTGCTTATACGGATTTATATGGTTTATATGGCGACCTTGCAGGTCAAATCTCCGATTTTTATCAGATAAACTCCGTGGTTGTTGAGTGTCAGGCGATAATTGCCGCTCTGCAAGGAGCTTTGGGCTACCAAATGACCGAGTATCGAGTAGATTTTTACCTGAACAGGGCGGTTTGTGGCGATGTAAATCACCCCACGTCCGCTACGTACCTCAATATCGGTCTGACGCCCCGCCACTCTTGCTTCCGGCACGGCGTCGATGCGCGCAATATCCCAACTCCGCGCAGCTATATCCATGGAAAAGGATAGCAGCAACGCGGCGACTAATATCAGCCAACGGCGCATCAAGGGTTTTATCATCTCTTGCAGTAAAAATGGCAAATTACTTTTGCGGGTGTAAAATTACAATTTTTTCTACATCCGTGCAAACCCGCAGCAGTGCAAATCTTGCAAAGCTGCGTGTAATATGCTGATACTCAGCAACTTTTTGGGGTACCGAAAATATTCAGTCCTTATGTTCTTTCAGCAGTTCCTCGGCTGCTGCACGGTTATCGTCGTCTACCAACAGCATGGTGGAACCGTGGCTGTCGTCGAGCGACGGGAAAACGGAATTGTAGCCGGCGTCTTCTACCGTGGCGGGAATGCCGTGTTCTTCAAGAAGGCCCCGTACTATGTAGGCCTCTTCGGGGGTGGTGTATGAGCGGATTGGTGTAAGCATAGTCAACAGCTGATTAAAGGTTGTTTTTCTCTGTTAACGATGCAACCGTGTTGTAGGTTCACTGAAGTCTGCTTAGAGGGTATGTCTTTATAACACATCCTCGTCTACGATAACTCTTTATTTTATGCCCCGCCTATCCAGCTCATTACTGTACTCATTGGAATAGCGCATGTGTTCCGTGTAGTCGCTGGAGAAATGGTGGTATCCCGAGAAGTCGGCTTTGGCGCACATATAGAGGT
>CAJMDR010000019.1 GCA_905212215.1 uncultured Porphyromonadaceae bacterium | reverse complement strand
CGTCGCTCAGTTGGCGCCCGCATTGGTGGTAAACTGGATGCTTCCGGGCTTCTTCACCGCCAGAGACGGCAGCACGATAGCGTGGATAAAGACTCTTACGTCGCTCTATATCCTATGGGCGGCGATATATATTCTCATCATCTTCCTCAACAACCTGTATATTGGCTTCCGACACCGCGATAATACCAAGAGCTATGCCATAAAAGGCATCTTCCAGATGCTGAAGCTCATTGCTATAGGAGCGGGAATAATAGTGGGCATAAGCATACTTATCGGACGCGAGCCTATCGTCATTCTCACCACCCTCGGCGCTTCGGCGGCAGTGCTGATGCTGGTGTTCAAGGACACTATCCTCGGTCTTGTGGCGAGTGTTCAGCTCTCGGCGAACAAGATGCTACACCGCGGCGACTGGGTGATAGTGGACAAATACAACGCCAACGGCGAGGTGGAGGACATATCGCTCACCACAGTGAAAATCCGAAACTGGGACAATTCCATCTCCACCATTCCGCCATACGCCATGATTACAGATTCATTCCGCAACTACCAGCCGATGCGCGACTTGGGAGGGCGACGGGTGGAACGCTGCATCTACATCGACCTCAACAGCATCCGCTTTCTGGAGAAAGAAGAGATAGACGAACTCAAGCAGTCGGGATGGCTGGAAGGTATCAGTGTGGAGAAAGCACGGCATCAGGTCAACCTGAATCTTCTGCGCAGGTATCTGGAGCATTATCTGGCACATCACCACGATGTCAACCCCGATATGCTGCTCATGGTGCGCCAGATGGAACCGACACAGTCGGGATTGCCGCTACAGCTTTATTTCTTTACCCGGAGCACAAAATGGAAGGACTTCGAGCATATCCAGTCGAATATCTTCGACCATGTCTATGCCGTTGTCCACAAGTTCGGACTCCACCTCTTCCAGACGCCTACAGGCCTTGACGTGCTTTCCTTGCGGGGAGGAGAGAGTGGATGGGCGGATGGGGCTTCACCACACAAGAAGCAAGTCTCTTGTCCTGGGATAAACGCGGCACAAGGACAAGAGCAACATCGAAACAAAAGGACATAAAACAGAAGCGAACAAAGGAAAAGGGCATTTTTGATTTTTATTTTGGGAGGGGTGCATTTTTTAGTTGTGTATGTCGCGGAAATTTCGTAACTTTGCAAAGTGACACAGATAGGGGAACGAAATATAGTCCGGGCGATGATTCGCCGTACCTTGCGCAGACGCACAGCCGTAATGGTTGTGGACTTTGTTTTCGTAGCCCTGTTACTGGTCTATGCCGGCTATTACGCCGGAAAGAGCTATCTGGAGACCCCGCCATACGTTGACGAGACACGATATCCTGTAAGGGGTATCGACATCTCGGCGCATAACGGCATGATGAACCTGGAGGCGGCAAAGGCCGACGGCATCGACTTCGCGTTCATCAAGGCTTCGGAAGGAGACCAGTACGGAGACCCTAACTTCGCGCTGAACTACGACAAAGCCACCGCCGCCGGAATGAAGGTGGGTGCCTACCACTTCTTCCGCTTCGATGTGGATGGTGTTCCTCAGGCATTGAACCTGCTGAAAAGGGTCGGCGCAAGGCCGCTCGACTTAGGTCTTGTAATCGATGTCGAGCAGCCGGGAAATCCCGAGGGGACAGACATGACGGTGATAGCCGACAGACTCGGAGCTATGTTAGAGTATCTGAACATGAAGGGTTATCGCGTGACGATCTACAGCAACCGCGACGGCTACTACAAGTATGTGGCTGACAATTTTCCCGGCCAACAGTTGTGGATATGTTCATTCTCCAACCCTCCCATCTCCACCGACTGGATGTTCTGGCAATACAACCACCGCGGAAGGGTAAAGGGAATAAATGGCGATGTAGACCTGAATGCCTTCAACGGTAGCCGCCAGGAATGGTACGACCATCTCAGCCGTTACCGGTCGCCCATCGCCGATAGGGAGCAAGGCAATAACCATGCTTCCGGAAACGTTAACAAGTAAGGCAGACTCTCTACTTGCAGAAGCACTATCAGTCTGATTTACAGCAATAAACAAGAGGCCGGGCAACAGGATTTTTCCTTCGGACTCCTGATAAAGATAAAACCTCAAAACCTCGATATATGAAACTGTCTCTTTACATCACGAAACGACCACTGCTTACGGCGGCGCTGATGTTAATGTGTATCCTCGGCATGGAAGCGTTGCCGCTGGAGCATTATGCCACGAATTCCCGGCTGGCGAAAGGGCGTTGGCGCCGCATAGAAGTATCGGAGACAGGCATGCAGCTCATCACTACGGCCCAATTGAAAGCATGGGGATTCTCCAATCCGGAGAAAGTCAACGTCTATGGCTATGGCGGCCAAAAGATGTCGATGCTGCTGAATACCAACAAATATATCGACGACCTCCCCATGCAGCCTGTCATCCGCACCGAAAAAGGAATAGTGTTCTACGGTACAAGTACCGTTACCTGGGGACCAATGACCTCTTATACGAGCCTCGTTCCCTTCATGGCGGTACAGAACAACTACTCGGCTCATAGCTATTATTTCCTGTCGGACAATGAGGCTGACGCTTACACCATGCCGGAACAGGTATGCACTCCGGATTCCACCATCAGCGAGCGCACAACCACCTTCACCGCAAGACTTCTGCATGAAAAAGATCTTGCAGCGCCTTTTAAATCGGGAGCATGGATGTTGGGCGAGGACTTTACTCAACAACGCAATCAGGAATTTAAGTTCAAACTTCCGGGCCTTGCCAGCGAGGATGTAAAAGTAAGGGTAGGTTTCGGCGCTGCTTCACCGAACAACTCCAAGTTCTATATTTCCGCCAACGGCACCAAACTGCCACAGAGCGGCAAGCTTAACCTTATTTCCGGTGATGAACGATTTATTGAATACCGCTACGTGGACAATTCCGTAACGACAAAAGATGAAGACCTTACAGTAGGAGTCGAGTATTCCGTGGACGGTGTTGTGAACTTTGCACGCTTAGGCTCTATTGCCGTAGCTTATGAACGCAACCTCAAGCTTGACGATGGTCTTCTGAGTTTCTACTCCAGGAGTTCCTACAACATGCCGTGTGTATATGAAATCGCAGGATGCAGTTCCACGACCGAAATCTGGGATGTCACCGACCCGGCAAAACCGATAAAAGTCATCTACAAGCTTGAGGGAGATAAGGCATTATTCTCGCCACCATCTTATGAATACCGTGAATACATAGCCTTTGAACCGGATCAGGTAAAACTCACCCCGAAGATGGAGTCCACGATGGTGCAGAACCAGGACATACACAGTGTTGAGACTCCGGATATGGTCATCATCAGCCCTAAGGAGTACCTCAGCCATGCCAAGAGGATAGCACAGATGCACAGCGACCGTGACAACATGGACATATACATCGTCACTCCGGAAGCGCTGTACAATGAGTTCTCCTCCGGTTCTCTCGACCCCACCGCTTTCCGCAAGGCGTTGAAGATGTGGTATGACCGTAACCCTGAGAAGCTGAAATATGTCCTTCTCTTAGGCAGAGCCACTTATGACCACCGCGGCATAACCGATGCCGCGAAATCGCGTAATTATCCCACTATACCTGCCTATCAGGTGGAAGGTGAATCTCTTGCAAGCTCCACGTCTTCAGGCCTACATACTGAAAGCCAATCCTACCTCACCGACGACTACATCGTCATGCTGAATGACAACAGAGTCACCATAGACCTTGCCAAAGCATACAACAACATCGCGGTAGGCCGTATGCCGTTCACCAGCCAGAGCCATGCAACTCAGATGGTAGACAAGCTGCTGAAATACGTCGAAAGTCCGGAATACGGCAACTGGAGAAACCATGTACTTATGATAGCAGACAACGGCGATGCCCATGACCATTTAGATCAGTCGATAGAATCATATACACGCATGATGAACAACGGCGGCAAGCCGTTCCACATAGAGCGCATCTTCCTTGGGGGTGAGACTCCGGTAACCAACAGTACCGGTATAGAGTATCCGGCAGCCAAGCAACAGATGATGCGTGCCTACGATCAGGGCACAGGACTGGTATGGTACATAGGCCATGCCAATACAAGGGAATGGACCCACGAGAATTTCTTCAACTATACCGACATCTGCAACATGAGCAACCGGTTGTGGCCTATTTTCATGACGGCGACATGCCAGTTCAGCCGTTGGGATGACGATGCCATCTCAGGCGGAGAGATTTTATGGTCACACCCGGAATCCGGTTCCATCGCCGCCATTACCACCACCCGTTCTGTTTCTATCGCCAACAACAATAAAATAACCAATCCGCTTGCAATGTACGCGCTTAGCAAAGATGAAAAAGGAAAGCCGCGTACGTTGGGCGACATAGTAAAGAGAGCCAAGAACACATCAGACGCAGGAGTCACCGACCGTCTTTTCTTCCAGATAATGGGCGACCCGGCAATGCGTATGCCGTGGGCTACTCTGAATGTGGAAGTAGAAAAACTTGGCGACATAAGTCTTGACACGGTATCCGATTCAGATGTACCTGTAATAAAGGGAGGCAGCCGCATGAAAGTATCGGGCATAATAAAGAAAGGCAACAACATAGCCAAGAACTTCAACGGCACACTGTATCTCACCCTCTTCGATGCGGAACGAGCCATAGAGACTAAAGACCCACTCACAGAGACTCAGGAGGTATATAACAACCGTACCACCCGCCTCTACGACGGCGTGATAAAAGTAACTTCAGGCCGTTGGGAAACCGTCGTGCCGGTTCCCACTGCCATAGAGAACAACTTCTCGCCGGCCCTGATGACGCTTTATGCATACTCAGAAGATGGCGACGAGGCCAACGGCTACACCGACAAGCTGATAGTCTATGGTCAGGAAGAGAACATAACGGACACCGAAGGCCCGGAGATTACCGGTATCGGTCTCAACAGCTATCAGTTCAAGTCCGGCAGCCAGGTAAGTCCGAATCCGATCTTCTTCGCATCGTTCACCGATCCCAGCGGCATCAATCAGTCGAAAGCAGGCATCGGCAATGAGATGAACATCTGCATCGATGGCAAGACATATTACAATAATCTTCTCGATTATTATAAGCCTGACGTTGATGACGAGAACTCAGGTTCCGTGGCCTATCCTCTTTCAGACCTTGAACCGGGACGCCACACCATGACCTTCACCGTAAGCGACATACACGGCAACGTAAGCACCAAGTCCCTTGACTTCGCCGTTACGGTAAGTGGCAAGCCTATCCTCTACGATGTCTCCACCAACTGCAATCCTGCCACCACATCGGTCACCTTCATCCTGCTCCATGACCGTCTTTCCGAGGCCACAGACTGCACGGTGGATGTCTTCGACCTTTCCGGCCGCAAGATATGGAGCCAGCGGATAGCCGGTAAGTCAGGACTTTTGGAAGGCGCTCAGGTTACCTGGGACCTCAACGACGGCAGCGGCAGAAGAGTGCCCCGCGGTATTTACCTCTATCGTGCCACAGTGAAGACAGCGGAAGGCATATCGGTATCCAAGACACGCAAACTGGCCGTCACTGCCAGATAATCATCCTTGCAGCGATGAAAATTCTTGTCCTGTCCGATGTTACGGACGCTTCGGGGAAGCAACACGAAGCAATACCGTTCGCACTGACCGATGCCTCTTTGCTGACGGGAGGGAAACCGCAGTTCCTCCCCCATGAGGAACATGAGTACCTGCTCTTTCCCTGCGCTGCGTTGCAGCTTCAGAATACAGGCAGGAAGATAGCACCTCGGTTCGTGCACCGTTATGTGGAGAAAATGGGTGCCGCTGCCATGCTTGTGGACATGACGGAACTTACGGCTTGCCGCAAACTCGGTCTGCCTTATACAAGGGCTGTGAGTTTCGATTTCAATGTGGCAAGGGGCACAATGCTTCCGTTCACCCCTGAGGAGTTCGAGGCTCTAAGTCTTGAATACGGCATAGGGTCGGAAAAACGGAGGTGGACAACAGAGAACGAGGGGAAAACATGGCGCGACAGTCTCGCCCTCCTCAGCAGGGACTACACCTTCCGCACCGGAGACCTTGTGCTGCCTTACCTGGGCAAGCCGGTAGCGGTGAAGGTCGACACCCATGTCCGCGCCGGAATTTTTGACAGAGAGAACAACTTAGCAACCAACATCATACTCGAGTACAATATAAAATAATGGGAAAGCTACGATTACTGGCCTCGGCCATCGCAACCGCCATCATATTCAGCGCATCCGGGGCAATAACTTTCTCTGGACACTCACAGACCGCTACCGGGAACTGGGTGAAAATCGGTGTCAGGACCAATGGCGTTTATGCCATCAGCTATGACAAGCTGCGCGCCCTGGGTTTCGCCAATCCGGAAAAAGTGGGCGTATGGGGAGAAGGGGGGAAGACTTATTCCACCGACTTTCTGAACCGTGAGACGGATGAGCGGCAGATACCCGACGCCATGACCCAGATAGCTGTGTGGCACCACAACAATAAGCTTTACTACTGGGGAGAAGGTCCGGAAAACCTTCAATGGAAGGAGATTGCCGGTTATAATCTTCCCGGCTGTTTCGCAAACAACGGGAAGAATATCTATACCACCAAAGGCTTCTATTTCCTCAGCGATGTCGCCACTCCGGTTGCCATGACCACCACAGGTACCGCTACGCCCGACAAAGCCAATGCCGCCGCAACCGGTTATTCCTACTTCTACCATGAAAAGGACATCACTCAGGGCATGAGCCATAGCGGCCAGACATTCTGGGGAGAGTCATTCCTGGAAAGCGACAAACGCAAACAAAGCTTCGCTTATACCGCACCTCAGGCAACGGCCAATTCATCGGCGTTGCTGAATCTGCGTTTCAACGCTCTTAGCTGGGCCTCGTCAACACTTGATATAGATTTAGACGGTCAGAAGGCAGGAATAGCCAACTTTCTATACCGTGAACAGGAGTATTTTTATGTAAGGACCAACAGTAATACCCATTTCAATACTCCCGCTCCAAAAGAGTCCGGCATAGTGGATTTAACATGGAAAGCATACGATGTCAAAGAAGCTCAGGCTTATCTTGACTATTTCGTGCTTACCTACGTCCGCAATCTTGAGTTCGGCAACAGCGAGAACCAGTTCGCCGTCACAGCACAGGTTGGAGAAGGGAAATCGGTAAAACTTCCTTCGGGCACGGAAATCGCCGCCTGGGACATCACCAATGCCTCGATGCCGCGGATCATGACCGTCCAGGATGGCTATGCCACCACAGAGTCAGGTTATCGTAATCTTGCCATTTTCAATGCCTCCAAGGAACAGCCTGAACCGGAGATAATCGGGAAAGTCGATAACCGCGACTTCCGCGCCGAACTGACGGCAATGAATCCCACAATGGTAATCATCACCACCCGAGAGTTCGAACAAAGGGCACGCCAGTTGGCTGATTTCCATAATGAGTATGACGGGGTGAAAGTAGCTGTCGCCGTAATTGACAACATATACAACAATTTCTCGTCGGGCAGGCCTGACCCCATGGCTTACCGCTGCATGCTCAGGATGCTTCATCAGCTTCCCGGCTCAAACCTGAACTCGGTACTGCTCTACGGTCCGCAACTAAGCAATGTCAGGGGTGAATATTCCGAAGCTCCGCGCGACGCCATAATCGTCTATCAGTATCCCGATGCCACATATCTTGAAAATTGCCTCGCATACACCGACATATACGGCATGTTCGGCGACTACCAGAAGACCTATATCTCCTCGGAGACAATGAACATTGCAGTAGCCTCACTGCCGGTAGTGACCGATGCCGAGGCAGCCCGCTACTATGATAAGTTGGTAAATTACTACAACGACGATAGCCGCGCATACTGGATGGAACGCATAGGCATGATAGCCGATGACAAGAATGAAGGCACTCATATTGAATATCAAGAGAGACTCGCTGCCGTCATTGCTCAGGGCAACGACTCCACCTCTGTCTTCGATAAGCTTTATTTCGGCGAATATGGCTATCCCGGCATCAAGGAACCGCTTTACAAGTCGTTCCATTACGGCACACCGCTCATGGAGTATGTGGGCCACGGTTCACCGCGCACCATAGGCCATGACGCTCCGTTGCTGAACTCCAACGACATGATGCACCTCACCAATAGGAGAATGGGTATTATGACATTCGCCTCCTGCGAGACAACACTTTATGAGCTTGGTGTTCGCGGTGTATCTGAACACATGGTGCTGTCCACAAAAGGTGGCCTCATCGGTCTTGTAGGCACCGTACGCACCGCATTCGGCCTTGACAACTTGGCATTCATGCAGACCTTCAACGGGTTGTTGACTCCCCTTGTAGAACAGTCCACCGGTGTTCCGCCCACTGTAGGCGAGTTAGTGCGCCGTACCAAAAACCGGCTGAGCGGCAGCCAGAGCAAATATAAATTCCACCTTCTTTGCGACCCATTGGTACGCCTTACTCTGCCGACAATGAAAGTCAGCATGACGAAGAGTCCGGAAGAACTCATCCCCGGCAAGACGATGAAATTCGAGGGGAGAATCACCACTCCGTCAGGCACAACCGCCTCAAACTTCAACGGTAATGCGGTGCTGAAATGGTACCGTCCGGCATATCGCGACAAGACCCACGGCAAAGTAAGCAAAGAACCAAACTTTTATATCGACAGTGTAAGCTATGAGTCGGAGGTAGCCGCCATACAGAACTTTACAGTAAAGGATGGCCGTTTCAGCTTTGACAGCGAGATACCCTTCGGGCTTACTGAATTCGACGGCAAAAATATAAGAATGACACTTACCGCCTACGACGCCACACAGCGTATAGGAGGCACATGGAGCGGAAGAGCCAATGTGAAAGTAGCGGAAGGCGGCTCAACGCCGGAAAAAGATACAGAGAGCCCTTCCATTACCATGATGCAAGCTGAGGGATGCGACGGCCAGGCAATGCTGCCTGAAGAATTCACACTTATCATCAAGGCCAACGACAACCGTGGCATACGTCTTGATGAAAAAGCATTTGACTCGCCGCTGATTATCAACATTGACGGCAAACAGGTATCGCCTACCGTAGCGGACTTCGCCACCATGGAAGACGGAGGCAAGCAACTGCTTATCCGCTATCCGGTATCGGGCCTTGAGAAAGGCAAACACAGCATAACGGCGGAAGTGACGGACTATTACGGCAACAGAGCCACAGAGGAATATTTCTTTGAGGTAGGCATCAACGAGAGCATGGCACCTGTGCTTGCCGAGACATTGTGCCGCACTCAGGCCACCCTCGACTTACCCGCCGAGACAGCTTCGGAAGTCAGCGAAGGCAACATAGTGATAACCGATGCTCTCGGCAATATGATTGCTACGGTACCTTATAAGGGAAGCACAACGGCATGGGACCTGAAGAATCTTTCAGGCAACCGCGTTCCTACAGGACTTTATAAGGCCTTCGTACGCTATACCGACCGTTCGGGAAGAAGCGCAGTGAGCAAAGGCGTGTATGTGCCGGTGATGTAAGCGAATAAAGATACTACCGTTATAATTGCCTGCCGGAATCCTTCAAAAAGTTCCGGCAGACAATATTTAAGGCCAAACTCAGTTTATAGAATAGGAAGGCCCAACCCCTTCTTTTACAAACAATGAACAGACTCCTAACTGCTCTCTTCGCCCTGCTTATACTGACACCGTTTACCGTCAAGGCTCAGGGCGGAAGCAACGACATCAAGGAAACGGATTTCAATCCTGTCAACACAGGCGTTACTACGTTAGGCATCGCCCCTGACGCCCGTTCGACAGGTATGGGTTATTTAGGCGCCGCCACTGACCCGGATGTCAATTCACAATACTGGAATCCGTCGAAATATGCCTTCACTTACTCACAGGGAGGACTGGCGCTTAGCTATACCCCCTGGTTGCGTAAAATTGTCAACGACATCTTCCTTGCCGAACTGGCAGGCTACTGGAAACCGGGCAGCGGTGACAACCAGGCAATCTCGGCCTCGTTCCACTACTTCTCGCTCGGCGAAGTCACCTTCGGCGGCAATTCCACCGGTGGCGGCGGCGTACAGACCATCAATCCTTACGAAATGGCGTTCGACCTCGGATATTCGCGTAAACTGTCGGAGAAATTCTCCATGGGCGTAGTACTCCGCTATATTCTTTCAGACCTTTCGTGGACCGACACTTATACCTCCGAGTCCAACTCCGCGGCCTCGGCGTTCTCGGCCGACATCTCCGGATATTATGTGTCATATCCCATGGTAGGGCGCAATGAATGTCAGTTCGCCTGGGGCTTCAATATCTCAAATATAGGTACCAAGGTTAGCTATGACCACGGTGCCAACAATGCATTCCTGCCTACCAATCTGCGCATCGGCGCGAGCTTCATGTTCCCGCTGGCAGACTACCATACTTTGGCTTTCGGCGTCGATGCCAACAAACTGCTTGTCCCCACCAAACCTCGTGCAAAGGATTACGACACCACCACTCCTGAAGGACAGTTGGAGTATGAAGAAGCCTTGCAGAAATGGAACGACCAGTCGCCCATCAGCGGCATATTCAAGAGCTTCAGCGACGCCCCAGGCGGCTTCAAGGAGGAATTGCAGGAAATTACCTGGAGCGTAGGTGCGGAATATGCTTACAACCAGCAGTTCTTCGGTCGCATGGGCTACTACTACGAGAACGCCAACAAAGGTGGCCGCTCCTACTTCGGCTTCGGCGCCGGCTTCTCGCTGAATGTGGTAAGGCTCGATGCCTCGTATCTGCTTGCCACCTCGCAGAACTCACCCCTGGACCAGACACTGAGATTCACACTCTCTTTCGACCTCGACGGACTGCGTGATCTCCTCGGCAAACGCCGCAAATAAACAGTAAACAGGCATGATACCTATACGTACAGGATTGGGAATCGACGTGCATAAGTTCAAGCCAGGGCGCAAGCTCTGGCTTTGCGGCATAGAGATACCGGATGTAGATGAAGGGCTGTTAGGCCACAGCGATGCCGATGTGTCGCTGCATGCTCTCTGCGACGCTCTTTTAGGTGCGGCGGGACTGCGGGATATAGGCTACTATTTCCCTGATACGGATCCGAATCTAAAAGGAATCGACAGCAAGATACTGCTTACAAAAGTCGTGGATTTAGTGTCTGACGCAGGCTGGAAACCCGGAAACGTAGACATCACTATCTGTGCCCAGAAACCGAAATTGGCTCCTTACATAGACCTTATGCGCGAGAAAATAGCCGAGCTGCTGAGCATAGACGTAGGCTGCGTGGCAGTAAAAGCCACCACCACCGAACACCTCGGCTTCACAGGGCGCAAAGAGGGTATAGCCGCCTTCGCAAACGTACTGATTGGACCGGTTTAAAAACCGCCACGGCGAAAGGTCAATTTCCAACTTATAATTGTGTCAACCAATTAATCAACGACAGTGAGGACAGAAGAAGAACTGAAAGGGGTTACGCTGCTGGGAAACCAGAAAGTTGCATACCCTAACAATTATAATCCGGCATTGCTGGAAACCTTTGTAAACAAACATCAGGACCGCGACTATCTGGTGAGTCTTGATTGTCCGGAGTTCACCACTCTGTGTCCCAAGACAGGTCAGCCGGACTTCGGACATCTTTACATTTCATATATCCCCGATGTGGAGATGGTGGAGAGCAAGAGCCTCAAGCTCTATCTTTTCAGCTTCCGCAACCATGGCGATTTCCACGAGGACTGCGTAAACATCATCCTCAATGATCTCTGGGAACTCATGCATCCGCGCTACATAGAAGTTGTAGGGCGTTTCATGCCTCGTGGCGGCATCAGCATAAACCCGTTCGCATGTCGCGCCGACGAACAGCACCAGCATCTGTGCCAGAAACGTATGCTGGAGAATTTTCCTAAGATCTAACAAGCATTCTTGACAAGCTACTTATGAAAAAAGACATATTAGTGGTACTCAGCGGTGGCATCGACTCCACTACCCTGCTCTATGACTATGCACAGCGTACCGCTTTGGCGGTAAGCTTCGACTATGGTTCCAACCACAATGCCCGCGAACTGGAATGTGCCCGCGAGCATTGCCGTCGTTTAGGCATTGAACATTTGGTGATACCATTGGGTTTCATAGGAAAATACTTCAACTCATCGCTGCTGAGCGGCGCCGAGGCCATTCCTACGGGAGACTATGACTGCGAGAACATGAGTTCCACAGTCGTTCCTTTCCGCAACGGCATCATGCTGTCGGTAGCCATCGGACTTGCCGAGAGCCGTGGTCTGGAAAGAGTGATGATAGCCAACCATGGCGGTGATCATGACATCTACCCCGACTGCCGTCCTGACTTCATCAAGGCCATGGACCAGGCGGCGCGGAAAGGCACTTATCCCGGCATACGTGTGGAAGGTCCTTATACTTTCCTCACCAAAGCGCAGATAATAGAGCGTGGCGCAAGGCTCGGCATAGATTATTCATGCACCTATTCCTGCTATAAAGGTGACGAGAAGCACTGCGGGGAATGTGGCACATGCCGCGAACGCCGTCAGGCCTTCGCCGACGCCAATGTAGCGGACCCAACTGTTTACGATAACTGATGTACTACGTAAAGAAAAAGATAGAAGTTTCGGCCGCACACCGCCTCTGTCTCGACTACGAGAGCAAATGTAAGGTGGTGCACGGCCACAACTGGATAATCACCGTTGAATGCCGTTCCGACAAGCTCAACGCCAATGGCATGGTGGTGGACTTCACCGCAGTGAAACAGCTTATCCTCGGCACCATGGACCACAAGGTGCTCAACGATGTATTCGACTTCAATCCTACTGCGGAAAACATAGCACGCTGGGTGGTGGAGAATGTGCCCTATTGCTATCGTTGCGAGGTGCAGGAAAGCGAAGGCAACATTGCCGCCTACGAAGCCGATTAAGAAGCAGTTAAAAATAAATCTCAAGTGCGGAAGATAAACGAGATTTTCTATTCTCTCCAAGGCGAGGGAAGGCATACGGGTGTGGCTTCTGTCTTCATCCGCTTCTCAGGCTGCAATCTTCGGTGTCCGTTCTGCGACACTAAGCATCAGAATGGAAGAATGATGAGCGACGAGGAGATTGCAGAGTCTGTAAACCGTTATCCGGCACAATGGATCATCCTTACCGGCGGCGAGCCAAGCCTCCAGATTGGCGAGGATTTCGTTACCTTTCTGCAGACTGCCACCGACAAAAAAATAGCCATCGAGACAAACGGCACCAATGTTCTGCCGTCGGGGATTGACTGGATCACTCTTTCCCCTAAAACCGGCATCAGCGGCGCTGTAGAGTTACCGATAAGGATTGAACACGCCGATGAAATAAAAGTAGTCGATATAGGCCAGAATCTTGAGCCTTACTTCAATCTTGCCTGCCGGAAAAGAGAGACACTGATGTATCTGCAGCCATGTTTTGTCAATGACACGGAACAGTACAGGCACAACATACAAAGGACTGTAAAACGGGTGCTTTCGGATCCCAGATGGGTACTTTCAGCACAGATGCATCGGTTCCTCGATATACCATAAATGCAAGGGCTGACCGTAGCCTCCGCCAAGCGGAGGCCGACAACTCAGGACAACAATATTTGTCTTCTCGCAAACATCCATTCTAAAAAATAGACATTTGCTATTTCAGCAGGGAAAACTTTATCGCCAAAAAGCTATTTCAACGCCTGCCAACAGTGCACCCCGCCAAAGCATAAAAGGGCGATGTCAGAACTATATCCAGCAAAAGACCATAGATATGGCTAAAGACATGCTTGTGCGCCACGACAAATCCATCAGCGAGATTGCATATTCTCTCGGCTACCAGTATCCACAATATTTCAGCCGAGCTTTCAAGAGAACTGTAGGCTGCTCTCCAAAAGATTACAGAAGCCAATCTCTCTTAGCACACTGATAACGTGTTTACATCAATATTTTTTATTAATTTTGCTCTGTAAACAACTATTTGAACTATGGACAATGACGCTCTTCGCAAAACCGGTTTCATCTGCGGCATAATCTGCATAATAGCAGGATTGGCCACATTAGTCTTAGGACTGTTCTTCATTCAGGGTAATTCCTTCTTCGGCTTCTCAGGAGTAATTTTCACCGCTTTAGGCGCTGTATTCGTCGGGCTGAATCTCCCGAAAAAGAAACAATAACCGCTTCTCGCTACTTGTCAGGACGACTATCGGCCAATGCCTTTTCAAGAGAGTCGTTCCAATCATCATCAGGCGCCACTAAAACGCCTCTTATGCCTAACGCCTCCGCCGCATATATATTCTTGGCACTGTCATCGACAAAAACAACCTCCGACGGTTGCAGACCCTCCTCACGGAGTATTTTCTTGAAAAACTCCTCGTCAGGCTTGCAAACTCCCATTTCATAGCTGCAATATAATTTGTCGAAATAATGCTCTATCCCCTTCCCCTCTTCGCTGAACTTAGCACTCCGGGTATATCGCATTATGAACGGATTCGTATTGCTGGCAAGACAGACCCGGTAATGCTCATGCAGCTTCTGCAGATTATGCAGTCTGGAGACAGGGACACTCTTTATGAATCCCAACCAACAATACTGTGTCTCTTCCCACGACATTGTGCGACCTGCTTTCTTTGACAATTCCTCACAGAAGCCTTCAGCAGAAATATCTCCTTTTTCAAGAGCGAGAAAGAACCCTTTCTGTCCATAATCGCCCATATATTCCCCGGCATCCACGCCAATTTCAGTAAACCGACGGAATGCCTCGGCGGTATCCTGAAGAAAGATAACGCCCCCCATGTCAAACAATATCGTCTTTATCATTATTTCTTTTTACTTCCTGTCTTTTTCTTTGCCGCCTGATTCTTATTGACCGATTCATTATCCTGGTCAAGAGTAAAGATTGAGCGCAGTTCGGAGTCACTCATAGA